>JAIPDL010000140.1 GCA_021737695.1 Desulfotignum sp.
AAATGACTGCTCGGACATACACATCACTTTTCAATGCCGCAGCTATCGGGCCGGTATCATCTCTATTTTCGGTTTCAAACGCCTTTACGTCAGAAAGCCCCATCCATGCATACAATATTTTTTTCATAATCAATTTTTTTCATTTTTGAAATTATTGTTTCAAAAATTCTATTGAGTTTTCGCTCTGATATCAAGTCAAAACTTTAAAATTCAGGCAGAATCCCAAAATCGGGGAACAAGGGCTTTTGGCATGGTCCATGCTAAACTTATAAGAAATAGGGCCAATCAAGGAATTGAATTATATGAGGACATCGGTTCATTTAAAGTTGTTTTTTCGATAACATGGCGTTAATGTATGATTATCAGCCACCCCTGTGATGCGCTTCGCCGGAGACTGGATCTAAAGGTATATGCGATTGATATAACCAGAAGTTCAGGTATGGTCATGAAAAGAAGCATTGCCCTGCAAGCAAAAGGCAGAGGTATCCGTCAGGGTGTGTGGTATCAGAGTGATTTCCTTGCTTCCATTGAAGCTGGAAACCCCCGCACAGGTTGATATGAATGGCCGCCGGCCTGGCCGGCGGTGTCGATTTGTTTGAAAAAACCGAAATCTCTGAATCCTGTCATGTTTTGTTATGCCCGGCAGGGCATGGCTGAAACTGAAATTTTCCCGGTACATATTTTATACCTTGTTCCAAAACCCGTGTTTTAACCCAGGAGAATACATTCAATGAAAACAATCATTCAAAAACCGGATCTCGATACCTGCATGGCAGGGCTGGTTCTGGGCGTAACGCGCCGGGACATGGTGGTGGTCACACCAGAACAGGCATCTTTTGAAGATATCATGAACCCTGGAGTAATCTGTATCGAAGCCGGCGGAAGCGGATGGGTCCATCTGAATGATTTTGACCATCACGATGAAGGGTATGCCCTGCCATCCGCCTGTGTACAGGCCATTTCCGCCCGAGGTATTCAAGATGATTACCTTGACAAGCTGGCACAATACATCGAGGCTGTCGATACCGGTCAGATGAATGTGACAGTCGATTTTCCGTCTCTGTCCAATGTGTTTTCTGGAATTCGCCTGGTGGAATCCCGGATACTTAAGCAGTTCTTCAAAGGAATCGATTTGCTCGCGCATATGGTTGAGCACTGCATCGACCCGTTTGCACCCCTTGAGATCCAGGAAGGGTGGGATGAGTATATCGAAGCCAAACAACGCAATCTGGAAAAAGTGATGCAGGAATTGAAAAATGCTGCGTTTCTGACCGGCCGGACCGCAAAAATCGGCGTTTGCGTTCAAACAGGTGTCGGTGGATTTGGAGGGTTATTCAGTGAGGGATGCGACATTGCCATCCTTTATAATCCCTCAACCGGGGAAGATACCGGCGCAAAATGCACGATTGCTTCCAGAGGAAGGGATCTGTTCCCTTTTGTGGCAAAACTGAATGCCATGGAGACGGGTTGGGGTGGTCGAAAAAATATTATCGGCTCTCCCCGAGGGCGGGGAACAAGCCTTGACATATCAATCATCTCAGAATTGGCTAAACAGTTTTTTTGAAAGCATCTTTGGCAGTGTCGATAGTGTAAAGTATCATAATCTGGTCTGCTTTTCGGGCTTCTTCAACCATTTTCAAGTCGACTCTCCCTTCATACAGCAATTGATCGATGTTGTCACCTCTCAGGACGAAAAAACGGTATTTCCCTGTGATGATATCCAGCGCAAACATACCATCCAAAATTTTAATGGTCTCGAAAAGCAGGCCCAGATACTGACGGGACAAGATCCAGAACAATTCAATAGGGTTTTTGATCAGGAAGTCCTCAGCGCCCAGTTCCAGTTTTTCGTTGAATTCTTTTTTCATGGTTCCCCCTTTGTATGGTTAAAAATGGTTCAGCCGATTTGAGCCAATTCTGAAACAATAGTTGGATACGAATGGTTATTTCAAATATTGTGCCATACTTTCCTTTGAATAGCATCTCCGATATATTCTGTAATAGATCAGGCAAAATTTTATATGAAAGAACAGCTCAACCCACTAAATTCTTTCATGGTTTGTTGTGCCCGACAGGGCATGGGGGTTAATAGGAAGTTTATCAGGTGCATTCGTTTCCCTTCAAAGTCTCTGGAACGATATTCAAGATATTGCCAATGGAGAATACAAAGGCAAAATCAGCACTGAAATTTATTGGAGTGAATATGTGATCGAAAGTTTTGATGCGGCTTTATAGTGATTTTATTAAACAGTAATTTTCATGGATGTGGTCTAACTGCTGTAAATTTGGTGCAGGATAATGATATCAGTTGCGATTTGTGGTTAATTGGCAAGTGCACAATCAGGATGACCCGGATGATGCTGAAAAGGAAAGGTTACACAGTGCTGTCCGCAGCCACACCGACTGAGGCTGTGGAAAAAGCCAGAAACCATTCCGGTTTTATTGATCTGCTGATGACTGACGTAGTGATGCCAGAGATGAATGGCCGGAATCTGGCTGAAAAAAACATCGTGCTTTACCCCGGTGTCAGCATGCTTTTCATGTCAGGGTATACAGCGGACGTCATTTCAAATCAGGGTGTGCTTGATGCCGGAGTAGCTTTTATCCAGAAGCCGTTTTCTCTGGCTGTTATGACAGAAAAGGTTCGGTAAGTTTTGGATACTACATCAGATAAAAATTAAGGTTTATTATCCAAAGCGAAAATGATTATGGTCATGAAAAATAATGGATACCATCATTATGCAAAACCTGATAGGGTTGCTTTTATCAGGGTGCGGGTAACGCACGGCACTTGAATGGCTTGAACATTGCCGGAAAAAAGATCGGAATCTCATGGACGGAAATAATAGAAAAAACATCACCAAAGGCAGTCTTGTAGACGTGGTTCAGAAATCGGACCAGCGGACCGGAAACCTGACCCGGGGACGGGTCAAAGATATCCTCACCAAATCCTCCTTTCATCCCCACGGCATAAAGGTCAGGCTTGAATCCGGAATTGTGGGCCGGGTAAAAACCTTTTTGCCGAAAGACCCATGAAGCGGTCCAGCAAAAACCGGCTCATGCCCAGGCACGGGGATCTGTTTTCAGATGACACCTTATTTCACCGCATCGCCGGAGCGGTCTGCCGGGCCGGTGTTCTGCCCAGAAAAGAGCTGTATGAGGCCTGGGAAACGGCCAGGCGTGTGCGGCGGCGGTTCAGAGGGGGACGGGTGGTGGACCTGGCTTGCGGCCACGATCTTGAGACCTGCGATACGGCAGGCTTAGGGTCCTGGATGACGTCGGACCTGGCCGTGGATGCGGTCCGGGCCATCAAGCTCAAAGGTGCGGGATATGAGATTTACACCGCAGCCATCCCGGCTGTCATTACCCCCAAGAACCGGCTGCTCATGGGGGCGCCTGCTTCGTCAGCTCGCCGGGTTCGATGGCAATCCGCCGGTTAATGTTGGATTTGGAAATCCCCCTTCAATGATTATCCCATGGATAAACATTTCCAGGGTCATTTTCAAAAATGGAAAGAGGTCAGATATAAATGATGATACACAGTTCTGCACGAACGAAAAAGCATTGGGAGTTGATATGAAAAACAATAAGGTACCCATCTTGTATTCGATGATTCTGATCTTCGTTTTTTGCCTTGCGCCATTTTGGTTTTGCCAGGCCATGCCCCCCCTGGATCTAAAGACTTTGCCGAAAACTCCAGACTATGCGGCACCGGACGGCTGGATCGTCAAACCTGCGGCCCCCACAGCTGCGGTTGATGTTTTTTTCGTTTATCCAACGGTCCTGTTTAATGATACTGATTGGATAATGGATACGACCAGACCGGACATGAGGGCAGCCGCCATGGAGACGATAAAGACGATGGCCTCTGTCTTTGAAGGACAGGTGAATATCTACGCCCCAATGTATCGCCAGATGAATTTGGCCGGCCTGGGATTGAGTGATTCCGACGCCGCACCATTGCAAGAGATCGTGCATAATGATGTCTGGCGTGCGCTGTCCTATTACCTGAAATATGAAAATGACGGTCGCCCCTTTTTCCTGGCAGGCCATAGCCAGGGGTCCATGATCCTGACGGATCTTCTCATCGAGCATTGGGGGTCAACCGGCGCCGAAAAACAGCTTATTGCGGCCTTACTTCCCGGGTGGTCCTTGACTCCGGAGGATCTTGCTGCTAACCCCTCGGTACGCATGTGTGAACGTTCAGATCAAACTGGCTGTGTCATCTCTTACAATACAATGGCTGCGGGGCGGCAATCCGCTGCGCCGACTCTCAAAAAGGGCGCCTTTGCGGTCAACCCCCTATCGTGGAGCATGGACTGCGCCTTTGTCCCCGCTAAGAAGAACCTTGGTTCTGTCTTCTTTGATAGCGCTGACAAAGCCACTACCTACCCGCATTTCACTTCGGCTCAGATTGTAGATGGTGGCCTGATTGTCCAACCCGGGAATATGGCCCTGGTTACTGTCCAAGGTGGCCATTTCCCGGAAGGGGTTTACCACGCCTTTGACTATTCACTCTTTTTCGAGAATATTAAGGCCAATATTGCGGAACGTATTGATGCCTTTACCCATAAATGAGTTTGATGAAGAAATAGTTACTATAACGAATCATTCCAGCGGACGCGGTGATCCGTGCCGCTGAACGCCCCGTTGATTACGGTATTTACCCAAAATGTTAGAATTTACCAAATGGGTAAATAGAGCAATTGATTGCAAAGAACCCCATTAAGTCTGCAATTTGTCCTTGAATCTGGTTACCGCATCATTTCCGGTCGTTGTATTGCTTCAACACCAGTTTCGGGGCGAACCGGGGATGAGAGATATATTGTTCCATGTTTGTCATGAAGGTATCCACCAGGGATGCCAGCACCGCATCTTTTTCATGGTTTAAAATGAAATTACGCTCCAGGCGGTATTCATAGATGACCGTTTCTCCTAATGTATCCCGGATTTGATCCACAGTCACACCGGAAAGCGTTTCACTGGCAAACAGGTCTGGTGTGATTTTGATTTCCATGGTGGCCTGCATGACCACAATATAGGCATCTGCACTGATTTTTCGAGACCGGTCCGAAAGAATCAAGGTCTGTCCGTTTTCCAGCGCAATGGTCTTGATTTGGGTGCCGGTTTCCGGCAATGATGTGGTTACTTTGTCAAAATTATTCATACGAATACCATAGTCCGTTCTGATAGTCAGGATTGTGAAGCCGCTCATGGATGTCAATGTTGAAGAATTTTGCAATGGGCGCAAATATGTCCGGATGATCGGAGTGAACCTGCTGCATGGTTTCAACGATTTTGTCCAGCCCCTGGCGGGTCATTTTTCCCAGAGGCTGACGACAGGGGCCGGATGGCATGCCCAGCAACTGCATCATGGTTTTCAGGGGCAAGGGATTTCTGGCCCGGCATTTGACCGGCCCAAACAACGTATTTTCCGTGGTTGTGACCACCACCAGGTCTAAGAGCGGTTTGAGAACGGCCTGGAGCCTTTGGGCTTCATCCCGGTCCCCTTGATTGATGGCAGATACCATTTGTGTCATGAATCCGGGCACGATATTGGACATCACGGAGATGGACCCGCAAGCCCGGATCTCAGGATCGGTCATGATGTCGTATACCAGCGCGTCATCCCCGGAAAAAATCTGGAAATCCGGACCGCAGCATTTGCGGGTGAGTCGCATGTTGTCCAGATTGCCGGTGGCTTCCTTGACACAGGTGATGTTGGGGCAGGCCTGTGCCAGCAGGGCCAGGTCCTGGGGCAGCATCTGGGCACCGGTGCGGCCGGGGATGATGTAGGGGATGATCGTCATGTCCGGATATTGTACCGCCACGGCTTCATAATATTCTTTGCGGATTTCAAGGGATGAGGGGCCATTGTAATAAGGATCTACCATCAATATGGCATCCACCCCTTCTTTGGCGGCATGGCCTGCTGCGGTGAGGGCCTCTTGCGTATTGTTGCTGCCGGTGCCTGCAATGATCCGGCACCGGCCCGTGACCTGTTTGGCAGCCAGGGCAATGACATGAATGTGTTCCTGCCATTTGAGCGTGGGGCTTTCCCCGGTGGTGCCGGTCACCAGTATGCCGGTGATATGGTTTTGAATCTGAAATTCGATAAGTTGTTCCAGGCCGTTTTGATCCGGTTCCCCGGTATCGGTGTACGGGGTGATCAGCGCAGTAAAACATCCGTTTTCCATAGCAATGGACTCCTGAAAATTCTGATGGTGTCATGATAAAACAAAAAAACAGGTGCTACCACAGGCAAGATGCGGATGCAAGAAAAATATTCCCCCTGTCGGGCGTTCCAAATACCTTGACTCCTGTGGTAAATCATCTATTATATGAAATTTCAGACGGAAAACAAGACATAAATTTTGTACCATACACCAAGGAGTAGCCCATGTCCGACACGCAAAACAGGGGAAACCTGCCCCGGAATGCGGATGAGCATATTGCCAGACTCAGATATCAGTTGACCCAGAATACCGAGTGCGGCACCACCCATTACAATCTGGGGGTGGCGTTGCTGGGAAAACAGGAATATATGGAAGCGGAAAAAGCGTTTCACGATGCCATTGAAAACAGTCCCACGCTGGCGGAAGCCTATGTGCAGCTGGGGGGGATCTGTCTTCAGCGCGGAGATCTGGAAGGCTGTTTCCGGTTCAATCAGAGGGCCACCAAGGCCCGGGCCGGATTTGCCGAAGGATATGCCAACATGGCCTTTGTCCTGATCCAGCTGGTGGATGGCAAGGATGCCAAGGAAGATGAAGAAAAAATCGATAAAGCCATCAAACATCTGAAAAAAGCCATCATTCACAATAAATATTTTGTTCAGGCCTATGCCTCTTTAGGGACCGCTTACTATATGAAAGGGCTGTATGAAGAAGGGATTCAGGCCAATCTGGAAGCGGTTCAGATTCAACCGGAATTTCCCATTGCCCATAATAATCTGGCGGTGGGATACCTGGAGCTGGAAGACTATGGGAAAGCCATTTTTCATTGCGACAAGGCCCGGGAACTGGGATATGATGTGGCACCGGAACTTTTGGAAGAACTGGCACCCCATCGTCAGGGATGATTTTTGATCCGGAAATAACCTTTTATATGCCCGGGCATATCCCCGTGACTTCCGAGTCCGGGTTGTGGGATATGCCGTTGTCCGGAAAAACCGGCACTGAAAACAGCTGTGCTGAATGGACAATCGGCGATTATTTTGAGGCAGCACATACTTTTTTGACCCGGGGCCAGGGAGAAATGGTCCGTCTGGCCGTCTCCTGCCTGGCCCCTGACCCCGGACCGATTCATGCCCTGAAAGTCTGTCTGGAAAAGCACGGGGCCTTTTATCACCCACTGAAAATCACGGCCGTCACCGGATCTGCCACGGTGACCCTGGTGCTCAACGGCGCAGTTCGCGATCCCGGACTCACCTTGATTGAAACCGAGCACCGGCTCCTGGTACGACTGGCTGATCAGGTGGTTCCCGCCTGGATTCCCCGGGTTTTCGGGGCCAGGACCTTTACTGCCAAAAAAGGTCGGATCGGGTTTTTTCTGGGGCAGTGGTTTGACCGGTTTTGTGAATTTCACATCACCCGAACGGTCAAGGATTACCAGGTGGCCATCTGGAAAGATGACGGCACCCATGCCCCCGTTCCCTGGCACCGGGCAGAGAAAATTTATGAACAGATTGCCTGTGTGCTGACCGATTATTATGAGAAAGATACGGGCCTGGAAATTTTTCCGTGGCATCTTGCGGCCGGGGATTTTGTGGTAAATCCCCACGGTGAAGTGCGACTGATAACGGTGCGGGGAAT
>JAIPDL010000141.1 GCA_021737695.1 Desulfotignum sp.
TTACAAATTTTTATTAATTATAAATATTTTGAGACTTTTAAAGATTAAAATGTCCAATTTTGGTGCCTAATCGTGCAGCGCCCTATCAAATGGACTTCTGCCTTTCTGCTCATTTTATGAGTAACGAGGTCTGGATTTGGCCAGTGTTAAAAAATTTAATGCCCGGCTGGATGCCATCGGCAATATTTCTTCGGACGGCCGCCCCATTCTGGGGCTGGATGCCAGGGATCTGCTGGAAATCATGCTGGAAGTCAATGACCAGGGATTTCTGGTACCGGCCCATATCTGGACCCCGTGGTTTTCCATGTTTGGTTCCAAATCCGGATTTGATCACATTGACGAGTGTTTCGAAGATCTGGCCCCCCATATTTTTGCCGTGGAAACCGGTTTGTCTTCGGATCCGCCCATGAACTGGCGGGTGGCGGATCTGGACCATGTCCGGCTCATGTCCAATTCCGATGCCCATTCGCCCGGGTATCTGGGCCGCAATGCCAGTGTGTTCAACACAGAACTGGATTATTTTGCCATGAAAAAAGCCCTGGAAACCCTGGATCTGGAAGGATATCAAGGGACCCTGGATATGTATCCGGACCAGGGGAAATACCATTTTGACGGTCACCGGAAATGCCGTGTGTGTCTGGATCCGGATGAGACCGCCCGGGTGGACGGCATCTGTCCGGTTTGCGGCCGCCCGCTGACCCTGGGGGTGCTTCACCGGGTCCGGGAACTGGCAGAACGGCCAGTGGGGTTTGTCCCGGAAAACCGGCATGGATATACCAGTATCATCCCGTTGGCAGACATGTTGTCCGATATTTTTCAGGTGGGGCCCAAAACAAAGAAAGTCACCCGATATTTTGACAAGGCCATTCAGGCCCTGGGACCGGAACTGGACATCCTGACCCAATATTCCTATGACCGGATCCAGACGGCCGGCGTGCCGCTGCTGGCCGAAGCCGTGAAGCGGATGCGGACGGGGCGGATTCACGTGTCTCCGGGACATGACGGAGAATACGGCAAGGTCCAGGTGTTTACACCGGATGAACTGGCACGGTTCAAAGGGGATCGGCCGTTGAAAATGACCCTGGGGGGAACCCCCATTGAAAAGGCCGGGATCTCTGAACCGGCCATTGCTCCGCAGCCCGGACCGGCTGAGTCGACATTGCCAGAACAAAGTCGCACGACAGCGGCTTCACCATCCAGACTGGTGCCGTCTTCACCCAAAGTTGCACAAGATCCGGAACCGGGAATTCTGGCGGGGTTGAATGATTCACAATATAGGGCCGTGACGTCCACGGCATCCGCTATTTTGATCACTGCCGGCCCGGGCACGGGAAAGACCCGGACCCTGACGGCCCGGATCGCGTATCTGCTCACGGAAAATCAGGTGTCACCCGACCGGATCCTGGCGCTGACGTTTACCAACAAAGCGGCAAAAGAGATCCAGGAACGGATTCAAACCGTGGGGCCCAAATGCGTATCCTGTGTGACCGCGGCCACATTCCACGGGTTTTGTCTGTCCATGCTCATGGCCCATGATGATCTCACGGACCGGCTTTTGGAAGAAGATACCAGAAAAGAACTGGTGAAAACCGCCCTGGTACAGGTCACAGGAAAAACAACCGGGCAGTCCCGGCTTGCCGATGACATGGATTTGCAGATCAGTTTATGCAAACAGCGGTTGCTGGGGCCTGAGGATGATCTGTCCGAAGCCGGGCCGGACCCGGTATTGCTCAAACAGGTGTATGCGGCGTATCAGCAGAAAATGCAGGATCACGGCGGCATGGATTTTGAAGATCTCATTGTTCGATTTTATAAACTGCTCACCCGGTCTGAACCGGTCCGAACCCTGGTTCAGGAACGGTTCGCCCATATTTTTGTGGATGAATACCAGGATTTAAACTCCGGACAGTATGAACTGGTCAAACTGCTTGCACAGCACAGCCGTGTGTTTGTCATCGGTGATCCGGATCAGTCCATTTACGGCTTCAGGGGATCGGACCACCGGTTTTTCCATCGGTTTGCCAACGACTATCCCGGGTGTGAACAGATTGTCCTCACCCGGAACTACCGGTCCACCCAGACGATTTTAGACGCATCCTTTCAAATGATGTCAAAATCCCGGCCTGACCTGGATACGCAGAAAATTTATTCCCAGGTCAACGGGTCCCGGAAACTGATCATCAAGGAGACGGCCACAGAAACCGCTGAAGCCGTGGCTGTGGGGAAAATGATTGAAAATATGATGGGCGGGATGTCTCTGGATGCCATCAACACCCGGAAAAATGAAGACGGTGAAGATGCGGCATATGGGTTTTCCGATTTTGCCGTGCTGTACCGCACCCGGCGGCAGGGCGATGTGTTTGCCAACGTGTTTCAAAAGCATGGGATTCCGTTTCAGTCTGCAGATCGTAAAGCCGGTTTCGACCGGATACAGATTCAGCTGCTGCTGAGCTGTTTCCGGCTCATGACCCGGCGGGCAAGCGCCCAGGATGTCCAGCGCCTGTCCACGCATTTTCAGTCCCAGGTACCCTCGGAAACCAGGCAGATCCGGCCGGAGAGAATTCTGGGACCGGTGTGGGGTCCGGTTCGGGACAAACCCGGTCATGAACAGCTGGCCGTGCTGGGCCGGTTTTTGAAAATCGAAAAAACCATCTCCAGGGATCCGCTGGCCGCCGCAGCATATGACCGGATCCAGGCACTGGCCCGGGCCTATGATGATCCGGATGAATTTATGAACCGGCTGGCCCTGGACCAGGATTCAGATCTGCTGGCTGACGGGGTGGAAAAAGTGTCTCTTCTGACCATGCACGCAGCCAAGGGACTGGAGTTTCCCGTGGTGTTCGTGGCCGGGTGTGAACAGGGGATGATACCTTTTGCCCGAACCGGGATGTCCTGTGACAATCCAGCGGAAGAACGCCGGCTGTTCTATGTGGCCATGACCCGGGCCAAAGACCTGCTCTGCCTGACCTATGCCCGGAAAAGACAGATGTTCGGGGTTCGCCGAAAGATGCAGCCCTCGATTTTTCTCACAGACATCGAGACCCGTTTGACCCGTCAAGAGACCCTGGGCCGGGCCGTGCCGGACAAAAAACAGCCCGTTCAGCTGGAGCTGTTCTGATGACCCGACTCATATTTTTTTTCTGGGCAGCCATGTGGTTGATGCTTCCCGGACCGGTGCACAGTGATATCTATCGATATGTGGACAAAGACGGGGTGGTGCATTTTACCAATACCCCGACTTCACCGGAATATGTGCTTTACATGCGGGAACATAAAAAAAATGATCCCCGTTTGGCAGATCCGGACCTTTATGATGATCTGATCCGCCGTGCCGCAGACCAGCACGGGGTGCCTTTTTCCCTGATCAAAGCTGTGATCCGGGTGGAATCCGCATTCAAACCAACGGCGGTCTCCCCCAAAGGGGCCAAAGGACTGATGCAGATCATGCCGGCCAATTTTTCTTCTCTGTCTGTGACCGATCCGTTTGATCCGTCCCAGAATATCATGGCCGGCACCCGGTATTTAAAGCAGATGCTGGCCCGGTATCAGCAGCAGATTCCCCTGGCCCTGGCCGCGTACAATGCCGGACCCGATGCCGTGGACAGATACAGGCAGATCCCCCCGTTTAAAGAGACCCGGGAATATGTGCGCAAGGTGATGGCGTTGTACAACCGGTATAACCAGGCATAAACAACGATTATCAGCAACCGATCCGGATCGATTTGATGAATTCCACCAGCCGGTCTTTCATGTCGGGCCGTTCCAGGGCAAAGGCCAGGTTGGCCATCTGAAACCCCACCTTGTCCCCGCAGTCAAACCGGTTTCCATGAAATTTATATCCGAAAATGGGTTGTTCCTGGAGCAGGGCCTTCATGGCATCTGTGAGCTGAATCTCGTCTCCGGCCCCTTTGTTCTTTTTGCCCAGCAGCTCAAAGATTTTGGGCATCAGAATATACCGGCCGATAATGGCCAGATTGGACGGGGCCTGATCCGGTGCCGGTTTTTCCACCATGTCATTGACCCGGAAAATATCTTCCTCCACCTCGGTGGCATCCAGTATCCCGTATTTATCCGTCTGGTCCCGGGGCACTTCCATGATCGCTGCCATGGAGGCCCTCAACCGGTCGAATTTTTTGATCATTTCCGACAGCACGGGTTTGTCCGTCTGGATCAGGTCATCGGCCAGCAGCACGGCAAAGGGTTCATCCCCCACAATATCCCTGGCACACCAGATGGCATGTCCCAGTCCCAGAGGCTCGTGCTGCCGGGTGTAGATGATGGTGCCCGTAGGCGGCACCAGCTCCCGAATCTGCTTGAGCAGGTCATCTTTTTTCTTTTGTTCCAGAGCGATTTCGATTTCAAACGAGCGGTCAAAATGATCTTCCAGGGCTTTTTTCCCCCGGCCCGTCACAAAGATAATCTGTTCGATGCCTGCCTGGAACGCTTCTTCCACGGCATACTGGATCAAGGGTTTGTCCACCACGGGAAGCATTTCTTTGGCCATGGCCTTGGTGGCAGGTATGAACCGGGTGCCCAGTCCCGCTACCGGGAAAACCGCTTTTTTTATTTTCATGCTGACTACTCCTTCATGTGTCTGCTGATTGTGATCAATATGCGCCGGTCTGCTGTTTTGTCATAATTGGGTTTTGGGGCCGTGTCAAATTTATTTTGGATTTTTTCTTTTATCCATGGGACAGATCCCACGGGTCTGGGAGGGTATCCGCTTGACATTATTATGGTTTTTTTTTAGTATCCAGTGCTTTGCCCATATTGTGACCATTCAATCAAAAGGATGAAATAGATGAACGATCAGAAAAATTCAGAAATCCCTCCCCAGCAGATGAGCCTCAACACCCGGTTTAAATTCCGGTGTCATAAAGACGTCAAATGTTTTACCGACTGCTGCCGGGGCATCGATATCATGCTCACCCCCTATGATATTCTGACCATGCGTAGGAAACTGGATTTGACTTCCGAGGAGTTTTTAGCTGTGTTTACCGAACCGCGGATCCTGGAAAAAGCGGACATGCCCGTGGTGACCCTCAAACTGCTGGATGACGAGCGAAACTCCTGTCCGTTTGTGGAAGATAAAGACGGGTGCGTGATCTATGAGGACCGTCCCACCACCTGCCGGTACTATCCCATCGGGGTGGGCGCCCTGAGTTATTCCGGGGAACAGGGAGACAAGGATGAGTTCTTTTTTACGGTCAAAGAAGCCCATTGTCTGGGATTTGAGGAGGACAAGGAGTGGACTGTGGCCGAGTGGCGCCAGGACCAGGGCATTGATTTGCGGGATGCGGTCAACGAAGGGTGGATGGATCTCATGGTCCGGAAAAAATCGCTGCCTGCCAGCATGAAACTGTCTGAAGAAAGCAAAAAAATATTTTTCATGGTCTGTTACAATATCGATAAATTCAGGGATTTTGTATTTAATACATCATTTTTGAAACGGTATGATATCCCTGAAGACCGGGTGGCTGACATCCGGGAAGATGATGTAAAATTGCTGCAATTCGGGTTTGAATGGCTCAAAGCCACGTTGTTTTATGCAGGCCAGGAAAATTTTCAGGCAAAGAAAAGCTGAATTTTTTTGTCTGGTCATCAGCCCTCCCCCGGCACTCGTCGCTGACGGCAACTGTGAGCGGGGATGAAATCTTTGGGCCTGGTTCCTCCATGAACACGAGGGTCTGAAATCAGCTTTGGCATTCCTTAGGACAGGATTGCACAAAGATAGAGAGTCGATCAAAAACAATTCATTATCATTTATGAGATTTGGCAGCATTGCCAAATCTCATAAATGCCGATTTTCCCCTCGCATATAGTGTTACAAACCGGCGGAGCTGCCATTTCAATAAACTGAGATAATGCCTCTTCCCCGGGACCACCACAGCATCGGCAAGGAGGTGGAAACAATTTCCCTCATCTGCCGGTCCCAGCTGCACTGGGAATTATAGCCTATCACAATCTTTGACCCGACCACAGGACAGAACCTGGTGTATCACACCACCCGGGTATACACCATCCTGGCGATTGCCTGGTCTGGAAAAGGTTTGTTGCAACAAACCTAAAGACGGAAAAATTATAATTGTGTTCTTGCAGACTTCATGATATCGAAACGATGGTTGAGGTTTTATGGAGTTAAGACTTGTTGCAATATACTTGAGCTTTGGTAAGTTCAAAAAATAGATCTTAGAGAGTGATTTCAAAGGTCGGCAGTAGTTTCTTGTGTTTTAATGTTATTATCATGGGTTCCTATGTCTTAAACATCAATTCCTTTCCAATCCTTTCAAAAAAACAAGAAGATTCTGAACGTCATCAAATTCCGTTAGGAATTTCATAATAATCAGATTTTGATGTGCTCGAAAATCTGCATGGATTTTTTTTAAAACAGATGAATCAACGTCGAATTTTTTCATATTCAAAAATTTCATATATAAATAAGGAAAATTCCTGATTTTTCAACGAAATTCATTGACTTACCGCAATGTGTGCGGTTTCATCAGACAGGTTCATAAATTTTTAATCCAAGGAGGAAATTGCCATGAAAAGAAAAATAGTTGTTATTCCCTTGCTTACTTTGGTCGCGATGTTCATTGGTATTAATCAAACATGTTTGGCTGATATGGTGAAATTGCATTCTGATGGAGAAGTGTGGATTTATGACGATCTCGGCAATAAAAAGAAAATGTTGCTCGGTGCATCCAACAAACAGAATAAACAGCTTCAGGTCCAGTCTGATGAAATATTCATAAAAACCAAAACCGGCCAGGTTCGTGTTTACAGCCTGGATGGAAATTTGATCAGATCCTATTTTGCACCAAACAATCCAAATGCGAACTGGGTTAAATGAAGGGCATGAAAAGCGCCTGCGTATGTCTTGTTCTTTGTCTGTTTTTATCGGTGGCGGTGTCAGCACGTGAGACACAAAAAATCCCCATCGAAAAACTGGGTGATCTGGTTCTTCAGGATCAGGAAGGGCTGGTGATCAACAATATCAATTTTGTCGTTGAAGAAGCTTTTTTCGGCGGAGTCAAAGCAACGATTCAGTGTACTGGTAAAAACAAGACGACATCCCCGTTAAATTACACCTTTTATGTCGCAGCATTTGACAAAGCCGATAATCTGGTTGCCTGCCTGGGACCGGAGCCGTTCATGAATGTACATGAACCCGGAAAAGTGGAGACCCTGGAAGCATCCGGCATGATCGATCCTGAAAACAAAAACAGGGTCAGTTATTTTCTTTTAAGAGTCGTGGTCCAATAAGGTTTTTGAATCTGCCTGGTGCAGATCTGACCGGGCAGTCATTTGGACATTGATACAAAATGGAGGAAGAAAAATGAATAGATTCAGGTTTTCATTCATGATGGTTTTATTGATATTTTTGACCGGCTGCACGGCTGCCCAGCAGGGTGCTACTTTGGGTGGCCTGGGTGGCATGGCTGGGTCGGCGCTTGGAAAAGGGGACAGAAGTACAACCGCCATTGCCGGCGGTATCGGTGCCGCAGCCGGCTATATGCTTGGAAACGAAATCGACAAGCAGAATCAAGCTCAAATCAAAGCTGGCCAAACCGGGACACCGAGAACGGATTGCCGTAAAATTGTTACCCGGAAAACCGTCAATGGAGAAACGATAGAAACGATCGAAGAAGTGTGCGAAGGCAAAAAAACAACCCGGACATATTGAATTTGAAATGGAGAAAAAATGACAAAAAAACAGATTGTCGGAATTTGCGTTGCCATTGTGTTGATTGCTTTTTATTTCGGGCTCAAATCATATACCAATCATGTTGCAGAACAGCGGG
>JAIPDL010000142.1 GCA_021737695.1 Desulfotignum sp.
ATTACTTTATGTGCAAGATTAAATTAATAATGAAAGGAACCCAAGGTGACATATGAAACTGGATAAATTGACCATGAAATCCCAGGAACTGCTTCAATCTGCCCATGAAATGGCCCGGAGAAAAAATCATGCCGCTATTGAGCCGGTCCATTTTTTCAACGGTCTGGTTGAGGACCGGGAAGGTGTGGGGGCGGCGATCCTCAAAAAAATCGGGGCGGATATGTCCGCGGTGACCGCTGAAGTGAAACAGGCGGTGGAACATCTGCCCCAGGTGTCCAACCCGGCGGACATTTATCTGTCCCGGGACAGTCAGCAGGTGCTGGATACTGCATTTAAAGAGGCGGACAAGATGAAGGACCAGTACGTCAGCCTGGAGCATCTGCTACTGGCTTTGGCCAGTGCCAAAGGCAAAGTCGGGGAGATACTGACCCGCCAGGGAGTGACCAGGGATGCCATTCTATCCGTGCTCAAGGACATCCGGGGCAGTCAGAGCGTGACCGACCCGAATCCGGAAGAACGGTACCAGGCCCTGGAAAAATACGGCCGGGATCTGACCCAGCTGGCCCGTACCGGCAAACTGGATCCGGTGATCGGCAGAGACGAGGAGATCCGGAGAATCGTTCAGGTGCTGTCAAGGCGACGTAAGAACAATCCCGTGCTCATCGGAGAGCCCGGTGTAGGCAAGACCGCCATCGTGGAAGGCCTGGCCCAGCGCATCGTGGAAGGGGATGTGTCCGACTCCCTGAAGAATCGTCGGGTGGTGGCGCTTGATATGGGGGCGCTGCTGGCCGGGGCCAAGTTCAGAGGCGAATTCGAGGAACGGCTCAAGGCTGTGCTCAAGGAAGTGGAGGCCGCCGAAGGCGAGATCGTCCTGTTCATCGACGAGCTGCACACGGTGGTGGGGGCCGGGGCGTCCGAAGGGTCCGTGGACGCCTCGAACATGCTGAAGCCGGCCCTGGCCCGGGGGACCCTGCGGTGTGTGGGTGCCACTACCTTGAACGAATACCGTAAATATATTGAAAAGGATGCGGCCCTGGAGCGGCGGTTCCAGCCGGTCATGGCCAAGGAGCCCAGTGTGGCGGATACCATTTCCATTCTTAGAGGGCTCAAGGAAAAATATGAGGTGCATCATGGAATCCGCATCAAAGACGCCGCCCTGGTGGCGGCGGCCACCCTGTCCAACCGGTACATCGCGGATCGGTTTTTGCCGGACAAGGCTGTGGATCTGATCGATGAGTGTGCTTCCAGATTGCGCATCGAGATCGATTCCATGCCCCGGGCCATTGACGAGGTCCAGCGCAGGATCACCCAGGCCCAGATCGAGCGCCAGGCCCTGCTCAAGGAAAAAGACCCGGCATCCAGAGAGCGCCTGGAAAAACTGGAAAAAGAAATTGCCGCCATGTCCGAGGAGATCGGGCCCATGAAGATGCACTGGGACAGTGAAAAAAAATTGATCCAGGAAATTTCAGGTGTCAGAGAGGAACTGGACAAATGCCAGACCGAAGCCCAGGTGGCGGAACGTGCCGGAGACCTGGAAAAAGTGGCCCAGATCCGGTACGGCACCATGACCCAGCTTCAAAAAGATCTGGAAGTCAAAAAGAAAGAGCTGGATGATTTGCAGCAGACCAGCAAAATGCTCAAGGAAGATGTGGATGAAACCGATGTGGCGGAAGTGGTGTCCACCTGGACCGGTATTCCGGTATCCAAGATGCTGGAGGCGGAACAGGAAAAACTGGTGCACATGGAAGACTATATCAAACGCCGGGTCATCGGCCAGACCCAGGCCATTGACGCGGTGTCCAACGCCGTGCGCAGGGCCCGATCCGGCCTGTCTCCCGAAGATCAGCCCATCGGTACATTCATTTTCATGGGACCCACGGGCGTGGGAAAGACCGAGCTGGCCAAATCCCTGGCCGAGTTCATGTTTGACAGCCAGCAGGCCATGGTGCGGCTGGATATGTCCGAATACATGGAAAAACATTCCGTGGCCCGGCTTATCGGGGCCCCTCCCGGATATGTGGGCTATGACGAGGGCGGGTTCCTGACCGAAACCGTCCGGCGCCGGCCTTATTCCGTGCTGTTGTTCGATGAGATCGAAAAAGCCCACCCGGACGTGTTCAACATCCTGCTCCAGGTGCTGGATGACGGCCGTATGACCGACGGGCATGGCCGGACCGTGGATTTCAGAAACACCATCATCATCATGACTTCCAATGTGGGGTCCCGGTTTCTCCAGGAATCAGGCAGCAGCGGTGGTTTTTCTTCAGAGGAAGTGGATGCGGGTATAGCCCGGGCATTGAAAGAGGTGTTCCGGCCGGAATTTCTGAACCGGATCGATGAAATCATCACCTTTCATGCACTGGACCGGGAACATATCGAACAGATTGCCGCCATCCAGATAAAGGATCTCAACCGGCGTCTGGCTGCCCGGGATCTGACCATCCAAATGGATGATGCGGCTATGGTCTATCTGGCGAAAAAAGGGTATGACCCCAGTTTCGGTGCCAGGCCTTTGAAACGGGTCATCCAGCGGGAAATTGAAAACCCGTTGTCTCTGGCTCTGTTAAAAGGGGCGTTTGTCAAAGGAGATACGATCCGCTTTACACTGGATGATGCCGGACAGGGGTTGGTGTTCGGTCATTGATGTCAGAACCGCCGGCTGAATTGCCTGGCATCTGCATTGTTGTTTAAAAATCGGTACAAGGTGGCCCGGCCGACTCCGAGAATCCGGGCCGCCTTTGATTTGTTCCCCCCGGTTTTGGTCAGGGCCGCTTTGACTGATGCGGCATCCAGTCTGCCCCGGGCAGGTCCGGGTTCCGGCAGGATGTCCGGTTCCCTGGGAGCTGATAAAGTCATGCCTGATCCCTGGGTGATTTCCGGGGGCAGATCCGAAGGCAGAATCTGATTACCCCGGCATCGTACCACGGAAAACTGGATCACGTTTTTCAGCTCCCGGACATTGCCGGGCCAGTCATAGTCCAGCAGCAGGTTCAGGGTGTCACCGGCCAGGGTCGGCATGGTCGCGTTATTTTCCTGTTCTGCCTGTTTGAGAAAATAAGATGCCAGCAACGGAATATCGTTTTTTCGTTGCCGCAACGGCGGCAGGTGGATGGGAATGACATTGAGGCGGTAATACAAATCCTCCCTGAACCGGCCGGCCCGGACCGCCTCTTTAAGGGACTGGTTGGCAGCGGAAATAATGCGCACTTCCACAGACACTTTTTTTTCCCCGCCCACTTTTTCAAACGTCCCTTCCTGGAGAAACCGCAGCAGTTTGACCTGAATTTTCAGCGGCAGCTCCGCTACTTCATCCAGAAACAGCGTACCTTGGTGGGCCAGTTCAAACCGTCCTTTTCTTTCCTTGACTGCGCCTGTGAACGCGCCTTTGACATGCCCAAACAGTTCGCTTTCCACAATGCCTTCGGGTATGGCCCCGCAGTTCACCGGCACAAATGCGCCGTTTCCATACGCGGAAATATCATGAATGGCATTGGCCACCCGCTCCTTTCCCGTGCCGGTTTCTCCGGACACATGCACGGGATAGCTGTATAACGCCACATCCCGGATCTGCCGAAAAATTTCCTGCATGGTCTGGTCTTTGCCGATAATGCCGTTAAAGCTGGACAGAGATTCCGCTTTCAAAGACAGGTCAATGGATTCGGTCAGGTCCCGGAAAGAAGCAATGACACCTTTAAATTTTCCTGAATTGTCGATGACGGCGGAAACCGTCATTTCCAGCTGCCGGGTATCGCCGGACCGGGTGATAAACGTGACGGGATATTCTTTGGTGTCGGAAAAAAAATCCGGCGTATCATCGCAAAACGAGCATTTGGCGCCGCAGAAAGGGGCATTGAACACATTGTGGCAATCTTTACCCAGGACCTCTTTTTTTTTGTATCCTGTGATTTTTTCCGCTTCTTTGTTAAATACCGTGATGATACGCTCCGGGGTGTGGGCAATGATCCCCAGTTTGAGATTGTCCAGAACAAGGTTCAGATTATCGCGGTCCAGCAGGCTGTGGGCAGGATTTTTCATGGCATGTCATCTTCAGGCAGCAATAGGTTTGGTTCATATGGCACAGTTCTGACACCTTAAATGACACGTTTGTGTATCAAGCGCAATAGGTTTTTGCTTATTCCCAAAAAAAGACGGTCAGTCCTCTTCCCATGAAATGCAGTCTTTGGGGCAGTTTTTTACGGCCTCAAGGATGGTTTCGTCCTGATAATCATCCAGGGGCCGGACCTGGACAAAGCCGGAATCACCGATTTCAAAGGCATGGGGGGCCACCTCCACACAGATTTCACACAAAATGCACGATCCCAGATCAATCACCGGGCGTTTCATCATTTGTCATCATCCTTTACCGTATCAAACCACCATCCCTTGTTGATATGGGCCTGTTTCTCCTTGAGTGCCAGCTCCAGAATCCGATACCCGGAATCCAGCAGAATCCCGTAAAGTACCCCGCATCCGGGATCCTCATGGTGCTCATATCCCTGTTGCGCCAGTTCAATCATTTGTCTGGCCATCTCAATGGTGCGGGCGATATTTTCATCACATTTTTTCGCACTCATCGGGCATTCCTTTGTTTGGTCGTCTCTCGGGCCAGATCACAGATCCGGGTGATATCAAATGTCCACCCGGTATAAATCAAAATTTTTGTCTGATCTGCAAACAGATGTTCAGAAAGGGTGTCCGGATCCAACCGCCCGGCATGGTTCAGTGTCCGGATTGCATAGGCTTTTTTGACAGGGTCTTTGTCATCCATAAAAGGAACAATCAATGAGGCCCTGTAGGGGGTGATCTGGTCAGGGGCGGCTTGTGCATATGTGCCGATGCCCCATAAAATACCCTGCTGGAGCTGGGGATTATCGATGAAATTGGCTTCCGGATCCAGAAACGAAAACATAATGGAGTCGAATTCATCTGCCAGGCCAGAATGCCGGCTTAAAATTTCTCCCATGGCCTCGGCCGATCCCCAGCCAATGCCCCCGGATTCATCATTGAGATTCCACATGAGCCGCCGCATCAAATCCCGGGCTTTTTCCATGTGATTCTCACCCATGCGAAACCCTAAGTGTCCCATGGCGGTCACACTGCGGAACCGGATCAGATCATCCTGGTTATAAAGATGGAAAAACAGATGTCCCTTCAACTGCGGGTCTGGAATTTGAGCCAACCGGTCCAGCGCTGTCTGCCGGTCCGGATTTTTGAGCAACGCCTTGACCTGTTGCCGGATTTTTCTGCCGTGGGGTCTGGCCATTATCATTTTCCTGTGCTTGGTTCAGGTTGTTTTCAAAAACAAAAAAAGCACAAATCATGCCATAATGGCGGAGAGGGTGGGATTCGAACCCACGATCCCGGTTTTGCCGGGATACTGCTTTTCGAGAGCAGGGCCTTCAGCCGCTCGGCCACCTCTCCGATTCAGGGACCTGCCACTGGGCAGAAGTTCTGATTTTAACGATTATGCGATGCGTGTCAAGATATTCCGAAATAATTATTCTTGAGTGATTGACATGGATTGCTTAATATACCCGGTATTATTTTTATGAAGCAGGCAATTACAGGAGAACGGTGAATGGAGTTTTTTTTCAGGCCCCGGGGTATTGCGGTTGTGGGAGCCACGGCCAGCAAAGGAAAGGGCGGTAATCTGATTGTGTTGAATCTTAAAAAAGGGTATTCAGGGCCGGTGTATCCGGTCAACCCCGGGTACGATGACATAGAAGGGGTCACATGCTATCCGTCCGTGTCTGATGTGCCGGACCCCGTGGATCTGGCCATCGTGTTTGTGGCGGCCCACATGGTGCCACAGGTGATTGAGGACTGTGCGCAAAGAGGCATTCCGGGCGTCATGATCCAGTCTGCCGGATTTTCGGAAACCGGCACCAATGGGTCGGCATTGCAGGAAAAAATCAGGCAGACAGCCCTCAAAACCGGCATCCGCCTGTGGGGGCCCAACTGCATGGGTCTGGTGGATGTGCCCAGCCAGTGGATATTTTCCACGGTCACCCCGACCATCTGGGATACCGGTTTGACTCCCGGTAATGTGTCTTTAATCGCCCAGAGCGGGATGCTGGCCGGGGCGTTTCTCATCGATCTCATGTCCCACGGCACCATGGGGATCGCCAAGGTCTGTTCCATCGGCAACAAAATGGATGTGGATGAAAACGACCTGCTGGAATGGCTGATTCATGATCCGGACACGGCCGCCATCGGGCTGTACCTGGAATCGCTCACCGACTGCCGGCGGTTCATGGCCCTGTGCCGGAGCACTCCCAAGCCCGTGGTGATCCTCAACGGCGGGAAAACTGCCGGGGGCGCGGCCGCAGCCCAAAGCCACACCGCCAGTCTGTCGGCCGGCGGGGCCCTGGTTTCCGGAGCCATGGCCCAGGCCGGGGTTGTGACGGCGGACGGGTTCTATCAACTGGCTGATTTTTCCCGGACCCTGGGCATGTATGCCCATCTGTCGCCCCGAACCGGGAACCGGGTGGCCGTGCTCACCTACACGGGTGCCGCAGGAATCGTGTCGGCCGATATCATGGACCGGCACGGCCTTGAATTGTCTCAATTCAGTGAGACCACTCTGGGAACGTTGCAGACGGTTTTTCCGGAATGGATGCCGCCTGCCAATCCCGTGGACATGTGGCCCGGAATTATTTTGAACGGATCCAAAAAAACCTATGAAACAGCCATGCAGGCCGTGTGCGCTGAGCCTGAGGTGGATGCCGTGTTTATCCATTGCTTTGCCGGCGGATTCAGCCTGGAGGTGGATCTGGAAAAAATGGCCGGCACCGCCCGGGAAGCGGGCAAACCGCTGTTCTGCTGGATTTCCGGGGACCGGGACCGGGTGTATCGGTTCCAGAAGTCGGCACAGTCCCTGGGGGTGCCGGTATTCCGGGAGATAATGCGGGCCGTGGAATGTATGGGCATGCTGCTGAACCGTCCACAGGAGATGGGTATCAATACCGACGTGGATGCAAATACCGAAGCGGATGCAACAGCGCAGATCCGCCGTTTGACACAGGATCCCCGCCTGGCGGTGCTGGCAACAAACACCGGCGAACTGGACGAATTGGTATCCAAACAGGTGCTGAAAGCCTGCGGCATCCCGGTGGTGGAAGAAAAACAGGTGACCTCTTTTGAGGAAGCACAGCGCGCGGCGGTTGATTTCGGCTTCCCCCTGGTGGTCAAGGGCATGGTTCCCGGGGTGTCACACAAGACCGAATCCAATCTGGTGCACCTGGGCATCGCGTCTGACCAGGATCTTGCTACGGCGGTGGCAACGCTTCAAAAGACCCTGGAAGGCCGCGACAGCATCCTGATCCAGAAACAGGTTCCGGGAAAAATTGAGCTGGTGGCAGGGTTTGTTCAAGACCCCCGGCTGGGGCCCTGTGTCATGTGCGGGCTGGGCGGGATATTTGCCGAAGCCCTCAATGACACGGTGTTCGGTGTGGCGCCCCTGACCCTGGCAGATGCCCTGGCCATGATCGACCGGCTTAAATGCCGGCCCATGCTGGACGGATTTCGGGGGTATGATCCAGTGGACAAAACGGCCCTGGGACGTATCCTTGTCACCCTGGGGGATTTGGGTTGCGCGTATCCGGACATCCGGGAAATCGACATCAATCCTTTGATTATGCACAAAGGGGACCCTGTTGCCGTGGACGGGCTGGTGGTGCTGGCATAAAAAA
>JAIPDL010000028.1 GCA_021737695.1 Desulfotignum sp.
ATGAAACAGATTGCCGGTATTGCCGTGGATGCGATTGTCAAAGAGTTGAAAAAGGAGGATTCGAGGTGATTATCGTCTGTCCCAAATGCAGTAGAAAACACAAAGTCAGTCCGGATGCAGTAAAACCCTACATTCAATCGGGTAAAAAGCTGTTTGCCACGTGCAAGGCCTGTAAATACCGGTTTCCGGTCTTGATGAATACCCTGGGCGATCTGGAAAAAAAAGCCGGCCAGCCGATCTTGGAAGCAAAGGCCCGGGCCAGAAAAATCTGTGTGACTTTGAGCAAAGGCGGTGTCGGGAAAACCACCACATCCGTGAATTTAAGCTGCGGCCTGGCCTTGAACGGGTACAAGGTCCTGCTGGTGGATACGGATACCCAGGGCCAGTCAGCGTATATGCTGGGGAAAAAACCGGGCGCCGGTCTGACGGAACTGCTCACCGGAGAACTGACACCGGAGGAGTGTATTCTTGCGGCCAGGAAAAATCTGTGGCTTCTGGGTGGGGGAAAATCTCTGGCCGGGGTGAAGCGCATCATTGACCGGAAAAGTTATGGTGCCGAATGGGCCCTGTCTGAAGCCTTGTCAAACCTGGACACCCAGTATGACTTTATTATCATGGACACGGCCCCTGGATGGGATCAGTTGATCGTCAACGTACTTTTTTATGCCACGGAAGTGCTGGTGCCTGTGGCCCTGGAAGTGATGCCGTTGCACGGGCTGTCTGAATTTTTAAAAAGCCTGGGGTCCATCCAGCAGTACCGCAAGGAGATCGAGCTTAAATACATTGTCCCGACATTTTTAGATACCCGGATCAAGGGGCCCCAGACCCTTCACAATGAATTGAAAAAATTGTATCCGAATCAATTGTGTGCCCCGATTCACTATAATGAAAGCCTGGCAGAGGCCCCGTCCTTTGGCAAATCAATTTTTGAATTTGCGCCCGGATCCAGGGCCTCCGCCGATTATCGGGAGCTGGTAAGAAAAGTCAGCATGAATGACAAGGCCTTTTCTTAAAAGCCGGTGTCACAACCGGGAGATGTCTTCGGTGGTGATCACTTTGATTTGATGTTTCTCCAGGATCTCCAGGGCTTTGTCATGGTCGTCGAACCGGAAAACCATGATGGCGTTTTGGCACTGGGGATTGGCAAACGCATACATATATTCCACATTGACATTCTGCATCCACAAAGGATCCAGCACCTTGTTGAGCCCTCCGGGTTCATCCGATACCTCCACGGCCAGCACCTTGGTTCTTCCCACGGTGAATCCTTCTTTGCGCAACGCCTGTTCCGCTTTTTCATTGTCGTTGACAATGAGCCGCAGCACCCCGAAATCCGTGGTGTCGGCCAGAGACAGGGCCCGGATATTCACATTTGCATCCCTTAAAATAGCGGTGACTTCCGCCAGACGACCTTCCTTGTTTTCAATGAATATGGATATCTGTTCGGCAAGCATGTCAGTCTCCTTTTTAAAAGTTACGTTTATCAATGACCCGAACGGCTTTGCCCTGGCTTCGCTGAATGGTTTTAGGTTCCACCAGTCTCACCTTGGCGGTGACGCCCAGCATCTCTTTGATATCATAGGCGATTTTGTTTTCCATGGTCTGAAGGCTTTTGATGTCGTCACTGAATACCTTTTCGTTGATTTCCACTTTCACGGTCAGGGTATCCAGATTGCCTTTTCGATCCACTTCCAGCTGGTAATGGGGGCGGATCGTCTGATTTTCCATGAGCACGCTTTCGATCTGGGACGGAAACACATTGACCCCCCGGATGATCAGCATGTCATCCGTGCGCCCGGCCGGTTTGGTCATGCGGACAAAGGTCCGGCCGCAGGCACACGGGGTCGGGTTTAAAGAGGAGATGTCCCGGGTGCGGTACCGGATCACGGGAAACGCTTCTTTGGTCAAAGAAGTGAAAACCAGTTCTCCGGATTCGCCATAGGGCAGGACCTCACCGGTTTCCGGATCGATGATTTCCACAATAAAATGGTCTTCAAATACATGAAGCCCTTTTTGTTCTTCTTTGCATTCAATGGAAACCCCGGGGCCGATGATTTCACTGAGCCCGTAAATATCCACGGCTTTGAGATGAAGCTTGGATTCCAGTTCCTGGCGCATGTTTTCCGTCCAGGGTTCTGCGCCGAAAATCCCGGATTTGAAAAACAGATCCTTGAAATCCACCCCCATGTCATCGGCCACTTCCGCCAGATGAAGGATATAAGACGGGGTACCGCATAAAATCGTGGGTTTGAAATCTTTCATGATCGTGATCTGGCGTTTGGTATTGCCGCCGGAAACCGGAATCACGGACGCCCCCAGGCGCTCCGCCCCATAGTGGGCCCCTAAGCCGCCGGTGAACAACCCATACCCGAAAGCGTTGTGGATAATGTCCCCGGCACCGGCACCGGCCGCAGCCAGGCTCCTTGCCATGAGACTGGCCCAGGTGTCCACATCCCGGCGGGTATATCCCACCACCGTGGGCTGGCCCGTGGTGCCGGAAGAGGCGTGGATTCTCACCACCTGTTCCATGGGAACGGCAAACATGCCGTAAGGATAGTTGTCCCTTAGATCCTGCTTAATGGTAAAAGGAACATGTTGCAGATCCTTAAGCGACTGGATATCTTTGGGGGTAATCCCTGCGTTGTCAAATTGTTGCCTGTAAAACGGCACCGTGGCGTACACACGGGCAATGGTCGTCTGTAACCGCCGCAACTGAATGGCTTCCAGGCCCTCCCTGGGCATGGTTTCAAAATCAATATCAAAAATGGGCATGGGGGTTCCTTTTTTGCAAACATGCTGTATGCCCGGCCGAAATCGGCCGGGCTAGTCAAGTGTTCCTTTGAATTGGGGTTTTCGTTTTTCAAGAAATGCGGCCGTGCCTTCTTTTGCATCCTCACTGGACATGGTCAGGCCGAAGGCATCGTTTTCAATCCGGCACCCGGTTTCCAGATCCACATTACTGCCGTTGTGGATCACTTCCTTGGCGGCCCGCAAGGATGCCCGTCCCCGGGAGGCGATGACACCGGCGGTTTTCATCACCGTGTCCATGAGCGCTTCCGGTGCACAGACCTGGTTGACCATGCCGAATTCATATGCCTGCTGGGCCGTGATGTTTTTGCCGGTAAACACCATTTCCCTGGCCCGGTTGGTTCCCACCAGGCGTGCCAGGCGCTGGGTCCCGCCGAATCCCGGAATCAGGCCCAGGGTGATTTCCGGCAGCCCGAACACGGCTTTTTCAGACGCATAGATAAAATCACAGGCCAGCGCGGCTTCAGACCCCCCGCCCAGGGCATACCCGTTTACAGCGGCAATGGCCGGGATGGGCAGGGTTTCGATTTTTGAGAACACGTTTTGCCCTTTTCTGGAAAATTTTTTACCCTGGAGCGGGGTCATGCGGCTCAGTTCCACAATGTCCGCCCCCGCCACAAATGCTTTTTCTCCGGCCCCGGTGAGCACCAGCACCCGGATATCGGCATTGGCCGCCACCTGGTCCAGGGCCTGGTCCAGTTCGTCAAACAATGCATTGTTCAGGGCATTCATTGCTTTGGGCCGGTTGAACTGTATCAGGGCAATGTTATTTTGTGTGGTAAAAAGAATGGTTTCAAAAGACATGATCATATCTCCTTTTTTGCTGAGGGTTGAATTTCAGGTTTATGGATCATAATTGCCGAGGATTGGTCGCATCCACATATTTCTGGACCCCCGTGGCGATGGCGTCACACAGGTCATCCCGGTAGGCGGCATCCAGCAGCCGCTCACATTCCAGTTTATTGGATACAAATGAGGTTTCAACGAGAATGGCGGGCATGCGCGCGCCTAAAAGCACATAAAACGGGGCCTGTTTGACACCCAGATCCGTGATTTTTGAATATTTTTTTTTCATTTCCTGAACCAGCGACTGGTGAACGTCATTGGCCAGGCGGGTGGATTCCCCGATTTTGGCGTGTTTCATTAAATCGCTTAAAATGAATTCCAGATCGGAAATATTTTTTTTGGACGTGGCATTTTCCCGGGCTGCCACGGCAATGGCCTGTTCATCCGTGGCCAGGTTCAAAAGGTACGTTTCGATGCCGGCCAGTTTTTTGTTGCGGGCTGCGTTGGTGTGCAGGGAAATAAACAGATCGGCCCGCTGGGTGTTGGCAATGGCCGTGCGTTCTTCCAGTGTTAATTTTTGATCCCGGTCCCGGGTGAGAATGACGGTACAGCGCAGCCGGTTCCGAAGTTTGTCCGCCAGGTTGTGGGCCAGTTTCAGCACAATGTCTTTTTCCCAGACCCCTTTGGCATAGCCCGGTGCGCCGGGGTCACTGCCCCCATGGCCCGGATCGATCACGATTTTATGTACGCCCAGGGCCAGTTGCCGGGCAATATCCGAGGATTTGAGATTGTCGGTGGTCATGGGGCTGGTTTTAAATAATTTTTCGGTTTGCGCCGCCGTTTGAAGCGGTTGACCCGGATCCGTGGCGCTGTTGTCTGTACCACCCCACACATCAATGACAATCCTGAAAGGGTCATTCAAAGAAAATATTTTATAATTTTCAAAAGACTTGATATCCACCACCACCCGGACAGTATGGGGTAAATACTGACCGGCCCGGGCCTGCTTGAGCAAATTGTCGTTGATGGGGGTATGTTCCGCCACCCCTTTTCCCAGAAGGGCCTGGGGAATGTCTACATACAGTCGCTGAAACGGGATGTTCAGGTCTGGATCTTTTTTAAGAAGATGATGGTAAAATGATCGGTCCTGATCCGCATTGATGACGATGCGGGTGTATTCCGGGTTGGACCAGAACCGCAAATCCGTGATATAGGCGTCCGGGGTGTTTTCATCGGAATTCGGGTCATTTTCTGGGACAGTCCGGCTTTTTTCCGAATCCGGGGATAAATCCTGCAAAACAGCCTCTATGTCGGCAGTTGGCTGCGCACCATTCACAGTCTGTTCCGCTGGAGCCGCCGGTTTGGTTTCATCGGCTATGTCAGAAAGGCGGGCTTTTTTGGTTTCCGCTTTTTTGGAACGGATATGCCGGGGAGGATGGGCCTCGGGGTCTGGATTTTCTGACAGTGCTTTAAGCTGGGACGCCGCGCGTTCGTTGTAGGCAGACGATGGATATTTATTCCGGATCCGTACCAGCAGGTCAACGGCCCGGGTTCGAAACATCGTATCATCGGACAGGGTAAACAGCTGCATATAGAGCTCAGATGCCCGGTACATGCCGGCCGGGGCCCAGGTGCTCCGGGGATGGGTTTTGTAGATGGCTTCATAAAGATGGATGCAGTGCAGCCATTCCGAGACTTTCTGGCGCTTGACCGGTGAATGGCGCAACGCTTTGAACGCGGCATCCGCCGCCAGGTATTCCTGTCGGGGAACCGTTGCCATGGCGGTTTCCATGAAACCTGCACAAAACAGGGACATGCAGATCATGGCTCCCGCAAGTGTCAAAGATTTTCGGCATGTCTTATGCCATCGCCAAATGGGCATGACTCAGATACCTGCCTTTTTTTTCATGTCATGTAAAAAATTCAAGCTGTCCAGCGGGGTCATACCGGAAATATCCACCTGTTTGAGCATCTCCACCAATCCGGTTTCCCCGGTGGTGAACAGCTCCATCTGTCCATCAGCGATATTTTTTTTTCTTCGTTTTCCCGAAGCGGGTTTTCGAACGTGCGGTTCATGCGGTATCTGCCTGGGATCGGTTTGTTCAATCGCGGCCATGATCTGTTTGGCATCTTCAATAATCTCATGGGGAACTCCGGCCAGGCGGGCCACCTGAATGCCGTAGCTTTTGTTGGTCCCCCCTTTTTTCAGCTGCCGCAAAAAAACGATATTGTCGTTGAATTCTTTGACCGCGATATGAAAATTCTGTATCCGAAGATGGGTGTCCGCCAGCCGGATCAATTCGTGATAATGGGTGGCAAAAAGGGTCTTGACCCCTTTTCCGGCCAGGTCATGAAGATACCGGGTCACGGCCCAGGCAATGCTCATGCCGTCATATGTGGAAGTGCCCCGGCCGATTTCATCCAGAATTACCAGGGACCGGGGGGTGGCATTGTTCACGATGTTGGCGGTTTCCTCCATTTCCACCATGAACGTGGACTGGCCGGCACTTAAATTGTCCAGGGCCCCCACCCGGGTGAAGATCCGGTCCACCAGGCACAAAGATGCGTTTTGGGCCGGCACGAACGCCCCCATCTGGGCCATGATCACTGTCAGGGCCACCTGCCGGAGCACCGTGGATTTCCCGGCCATGTTCGGGCCGGTGATCAGCAGGATCTGGTTTTGTTCATTGTCCATATCAATGGAGTTGGGCACATACCGTTCGCCGATGATCAGTTTTTCCACCACAGGGTGCCGGCCGTGGGTAATGGCAATACGTCCCTGGTCATTGATTTCCGGGCGGGTATACCCGTTTTCCGATGCGGTTCGGGCCAGGCCCTGGAGCACATCTACCGTGGCAATGAAATCCGCCATTTTTAAAATGGTCACGGCATTGTCCACCACCTGATCCCGCACGGAACAAAACAGGTCATGTTCAAGGGCGTTGCGTTTGTCCTGGGCGGACAGGATTTTGGATTCCACTTGTTTCATTTCATCGGTGATAAACCGTTCCGCATTCACCAGGGTCTGTTTTCGAATATAATGGTCCGGTACCTGGGGGGCTTGCGTTTTGGATACTTCGATAAAATACCCGAATACCTTGTTGTATTTGATTTTCAAAGAAGACAGCCCGGTTTTTTCCTTTTCTTCGGCCTGGGTTCTGGCAATCCAGGATTTTCCATCTCTGGAAACGGAAACCAGCTCATCGAGTTCCCGGCTGTAGCCATCGTTGATCAGGCCGCCTTCATTGAGCACATGGGGCGCATCCTCCCGGATGGCCGTGTGGATAAGATCGGACAGATTGCCCAGCTGCGCCAGCGCCGGTGTCAGGTCATGGACCCGGGTGCCGTTGAGCAATGGATGGTCCAGACGGTTTAAGGTGGAAAATAATTCCGGCAGACAGAGCAAAGAGTTTTTCAATGCCAGCAGGTCTCTGGCATTGCCCTGGCCCATGGACACCTTGCTGCCCAGACGTTCCAGATCGTAAACGGATTTGAGAAGGGTGATCAATGTCTTGTGAAGATGGGGGGCATCCATGAACAGTTGAATCGCTTGAAACCGCAGTTCGATCTCTTCCCGGTTCACCAAAGGATGCCGCAGCCAGGTTTTGATTTTGCGGCTGCCCATGGCCGTGGCGGTCTTGTCCAAAATTGAAATGAGCGATCCTTTTTTGTCCCGGGTCTGGAGGTTGGCCAGCAGCTCCAGGTTCCGGCATGTCCGCTCATCCAGTTTTAAAAACTGTGCCAGATCATAGGGGCAGATCTGAAAAATATGGGTGGTATCCTGCATCTGGGTGTCCTGGACATAGGCGGTCACGGCCCCGGCAGCACTGATGGCCGCCGGCATCTCATCGATACCGAACCCGTTGAGGGTGATGGTATTGAATTTTTCAATCAAACGATCCCTGGCATCTGATTCCCGGAAAATCGATGCAGGCAGGTATGTGATCTGGCGGCCGGTCAGGGCCTGGCGAACCGAGCGAAACGTCGGATCTTTTTCCATATGTTCCGGCAGTAAAATTTCTCTGGGATCCAGTTTCAGGGCTTCATCTATCAGGGCATTGGGTATCCCGGCCCCTTTTTTAAGGATTTCGCAGGTGGTGAAAGTGCCCGTGGAAATATCCAGACAGGCCAGGGCGGCCCGGTCCCGGATCATGGAAAGGGCGATGAGAAAATTGTTGGCGGTCTGATCCAGCAGCGTGTCATTCAGGATCATCCCCGGCGTGATGACCCGGACCACTTCCCGTTTCACCAGGCCTTTGGCTGCGGAGGCCTCTTCCACCTGGTCACAGACCGCCACTTTGCACCCGTTTTCAATGAGTCTGGCAATATAGGTGTCAGCGGCCCGATAGGGAACACCGCACATGGGCACGGGGGCATCCTCGTTTTTGTTTCTGGATGTCAGTGCGATTTCAAGGATGGCAGCGGCTTTTTTGGCATCGTCATGGAACATTTCATAGAAATCTCCCATCCGGTAAAAAAGAATGGCATCCTTGTATTGTTCCTTGATGGCCAGATACTGGGCCATCATAGGGGTTTGTCTGGGTTCGCTCATGGATGGGTGTTAAAATGTATTATTCCTTGGCAGTTGATGGGGCCGGTTCCGGGTCGTCTGATTGGGTTGGCTCCGGCGGGGCCGGCAGATCGGTTTCAGGTTCTTTGGTGCCGGACAGCCCTTTTTTGATATACGGATCATGAAGAAATACATCCAGCCGGGCCTGCAGGTCGGTGTTCAACGCTGTCAGTTCTGCGATCTGTTTGTCTTTTCTCTTGATTTCTCTGCCCAGGCCGAACGCCGTGGCCAGTCCCTTGATCCCTGTGATCACCAGGCCCAGCCCCAGGCAGATTCCCCAGAACGCCCAGTTGGGCAGTTCAGGCGCGGTCCAGTGGGTGAATTTTAGATTCAGGGTCAACATTTCTTTTGAGGTAAAATAATCGATGTTCTGATAAATCAAAAGTCCGGCCAGCCCAAGGATGATCAGCAGAATCAATAATTTAATGGTTTTCATTCATTGTCTCCAAATGATGTGTCAATCGTAAAAAATTTAAGTTGAGGTGATCATAGTTCAATTTGTTTTTTTTTTCAAATTTTCTTTTGGTTCTCAGACGTGTCATTCCATAAAAACCGGATTTATTAAATTGATTTTTTCACGCCGGGGAAAAAGGGTCCAGTTCAGCGCATCTGCAAGCATATGGGCCGGCACCTCGATACAGGACAGATGCAGGTGGGGCGCCAGCACCGATCCTGTGGCATGGGTATCCGCGGTTTGAGCAATGATCTGTCCCGCCCGAAGACTGGTGCCGGGTGTGATCTTGTTACAAACAGACAGATGGGAGTAGACTTCCAGAATTCGGGTGCTCTCTGACACAAAGGCTTGCGGTGCCACCACCAGGGTGGTGCCCAGAAAATCATCGCAGATGTTGAGCACGGTTCCCGATGACCAGGCCGGCACCCGTGCGCCGGCGGGAAGTTGCCGGATCAGTCCGGTTTTTGTCCGGTAAAAACAGATATCAATGCCTTCGTGGGCCGCAGGGCGGGTTTTAAAATCCCCCCACCATTTACGCCGGCTTTCCGGCAGCATTCCCGGATAAAACACCCATTCAATGTCAGGCCCTAAGCGGTTGGCCGATGCCACTGCCGCCAGGTATTGTTTGAAACCGGACATCAGGCAGGTTTAAGAATGATTTTATGCCCCATCAGATTAATGTCTTCAATAATGCCGGATACCTCCTGCTGTTCACCCAGCAACCCTCTGAGAATGAACCGGTGTTCACCGGCCGGGGTGATGGCGGCCACGTTTTCCATGATCAACGTTTCTGCGCCGTTTTCCTTTAAATATACATTGGATTCACACATGATACGATATATCTCCATTTGAAAGTGTCAAAATTAAGCGTACAACAGATGCTATCATAGCATTGTCAAGGATCTTGACGCAAGCGCTCAACGGAAAAACAACCCAACAGCGGCCACGCCTGTTAAAACCGCGAGGGCAATGATGAGCAGATATTTCCGGCGGGATGGTTTCGCCGGTTCCTGGGACGGCTCTTCAGCCAGATGGGTTTGTTCGTTTTTGAGAATGGCTTTGGATTTTGATTCATAGACCCTTCCAGGCCCGGGGTCTTTGTGATCAGATGAGAGATCGGTTACCCGTTGGGTCATATGCCGTTCCGGTAACCGGGAAATGGACAATTCCCCGGCACATTCATCAATCACTTGTCCGGAGATCTGTTCAAGGTTTTTCACATACCCGGTGAGCAGGGCATGATCACAAAGGATATTGATCTGCCGGGGCAGTCCCCGGGAAAACCGGTGCACCCGTTGAATTGCTTCCGAAGAAAAAAGCGGTTTGGATGTGCCGGCCACCTGAAGCCGGTATTGGATGTATTCCCGGGTCTCTTCAGGGATCAAGGGCTCGATGTGGTAATTCAGGGTGATCCGCTGGGCCAGTGCCCTGTTTGACGGCCGGGTCAGATGTTCCCTTAATTCCTGCTGCCCCACCAGAAAGATATGTATCAGACTTCGGCCGTCTTTCTCAAAATTGGCCAGAAGCCGGATTTCATTGAGCAGCGCATCCGTGAGCACCTGGGCTTCATCAATGACCAGCAACACTTTTTTTTTTTTGGCGGCCGCATTGTTTAAGAATTGTTCAAACCCAAGAAGAAATCGGCTCTTGGTGGTAAACAGGGTGTTATTCCCAAAAGATGCGGCAATATAATTAAAGAAATCAATACCGCTCATGCTGGGATTTTTGATGGCAGCCCGGATCACGGTGCGATCCAGAGATTTGAACAATGCATTGATCAACGTGGTTTTTCCGGTACCCGTATCCCCGGTCAACAGCACCATGCCGGTATGGTCATCCACCTGGATGCCGTATTTGAGCATGGCAATGGCTTCCCGGTGTTTTTCTCCCAGCCATAGGAATGTGGGGTCCGTACTGATCTGGAAGGGGCTGGTCCCAAGTCCGTAAAATGAGTTGTACATAACCGCCTTTTGCCGTTTGGCTTCATCAATATAAAGTTAAAATTTACCAGGGCCCCCATTAGAAATCAAGCTGAAAACACGCTATTCCTTTGCTAAGCACTGGATCACGGTGTGGATCTGATCCGGGTCAAACCATGCCTGATGGGTGGCGTTCACTTGGATCCGATCCACATGGCCCCGGATATAGGTGCGCAGCTGGGGGGCGAATTTTTCATTCCACAAAAAAGAATCCAGGATAACGGCATTCCCATGATACGGCATGGGGATATAGGATTCATAGGCTTTCCAGAAAGCATCCTCCATGAGACGCATCTGCAGGTCCTCGGGCAGGGTCCGGCCCGTAGCGGCATACAGTCTCTGGCGCTGGGCATCCAGCTCCAGAGAGACCCGGTGAAGTTTTTCCCGGGTCTTGGGCGCTATTTTTTTCAACAGGTATCGGATGCCGAACCGGCGCATGCCTTTGATATGGTGCCCCACAAAAGCGGACACCCCTTTTTTCTGCCAGAATTCATCGATCAGTACCAGTTTTTCAACCGGTTTGCCCATGCTCGATATCTGGGTGGCGATTTCAAAAGCAGTCACGGCATACCGGCAGAATCCGATGATGATATACGGCCCGGTCGGCTGAACCCGCAGGATTTCCCGGACGTTCTGCCGGGCGATTTCCCAGATGTCTAAAGGGATGATGCGTTTTTTTTCCATGCGGTGGGCCAATATGGTCACCCGGTAAAACGGATGTCCGTCCAGGTCCTGGTGCCGGAACGCCGGAATATTTTCGTCCGTGCCGGCAACAAAAAAAACTGGGGTGCGGTCTCCTTGGGTCTGGATGGAATCAACGCTGCGCATTTGGATGTCCGCATTTTTTTCTTTGATCAATCCGGCCATGTCTGAAAACAAAGGATTGCGAAATACGGCCAAAACCGGCAATGACAGTTTGAATTCCTTTTCAATGGCCGTGATCATTCGGATGGCTGTCAAAGAAGATCCGCCGGCATCAAAAAAATGGGTGCCCGGATCGGTGATCGCCATATCAAGAATTTTTTCCCAGATGGATTTCAGCTGTTTCCCATGGTCGGATTCAAACAAGGAAAGGGATGGGCGTTCTTTGCCGGTATCTGACAAAAATGGATCCGGGTCGAACAAGGGCCGGACAATGCCGTCTGTCTGCCCGGCCAGGGCCTGGTAATCGGTTTTGCCTGAAACGGTTTGGGGAAACTCTTTGACAATGGCGACGGCGGATGGACACATATATTCGGGCAGCCGGGCACAAAGCCAGGATTTAAAGGCCTGGACATCAAAATCAGCGTGCCCGGAAGCATGCTGGGCTGCCAGGGGGGATAAAACAATAAATGCAATGGTTCTCACATGGCCGTCAACATTTTTTTCCACGGTGACGGCACAGTGTTCAATTCCGGGATACAGGGTGGCGGTTTTTTCGATTTCGCCGGGTTCCACGCGGAATCCCCGGATTTTCACCTGCCGGTCCATTCGTCCTTTAAAAACAATCTGGCCGGACGGGGTGAGCAATGTCCGGTCCCGGGTTTTAAAAAAAAGCGTGTCTTGTCCGGCATCTGCCACGGGAACGAACCGGTCCCGGGTCAAGGCGGGTTGATTCAGATATCCTCTGGCCGTTTGCGGGCCGCCGACATACAGCTCACCGGCAACGCCGAAAGGCGACGGCTGATTGAAATGATTTAAAATACACAGATTGACGGTTGGAAACGGGCCGCCGATGGGGACTTCACCGGTTTCATCCGATTTTTGATCCAGGTCGGCAAAGGTCACGGCCACCGTGGTTTCCGTGGGGCCATATGTGTTCACCAGCCTGACAAATACGGGGGCATGTCTGCGCCATTTTTCAACCCGTTCAGGATCGGCTTCGTCCCCGCCAATGATGACCAGCCGCAATGGGTCGGGAATATGCAGGGTCTCCAGGCTGTCCGTGAGCATATGCCAGTATGCCGTGGGCAAATCCACAATGGTGATTTGTTCTTTGGCGCAATATGAGAAAAATTCCGATGGGGTGTGGACAATGCCCCGGGGTTTGATGACCAGGGATGCCCCGGAATACAGGGCCGGAAAAATCTCTTCCACGGAGGCGTCAAAACTGATGGAAGCAAATTGCAGGATCCGGTCACTGGGTTGAATCTCGTAAAGATCCGCCGCAGCTTTGGTGAAAGATGTCAGAGACGCGTGCTCTATGATCACCCCCTTGGGAAGGCCCGTGGACCCGGAGGTATAAATGATGTATGCCGTATTTTCCGGCGCCACCGGGGTTTCCGGATTGGTTTCCGGCATGGTTGCCACCCCCGGCAGATCCCTGTCCATTAAAATCAGAACCCCATGGGTTGACGGCACTTTTTTCCACAATTTTTCCGTGGTGACGATAAAGTCGGGTTCAGCATCCGCCAGGATATGCCGGAGCCGTTCTTCCGGACAGGTGCGGTCCACGGGAATATAACAGCAACCCGATTTCAAAATACCCAAGAGCAAACCAATGGTATCAGCGGTCTGGGGCATGAATACCAGGACCTTTTTTTCCGGTGCGGCCCCCTGTGTTAATAGATAATGGGCCATCTGGTTGGCGGATGTGTTGAGCTGATCGTATGTGACCTGTTTCTGGGAATCTTTGACCGCGGTCACCGCCGGGTTGAAGGATGCCTGAATTTCAAACAGATGGTGAATACAGCTGGTGGGTCTGGCAAATTGTTTCCGGGTATGGAGTTTTTCCGCAATTTGATCCTGTTCTTTCCGGGTGAGCACCGGCAGGTCTGTGAGCGGCGCATCCGGGGTTTCAGCCGCTGATTTCAGGCAGGTTTGAAAATGGGACAGGATCTGTTCAATGGTGTCGGATGTGAATTTGCGCTGATCATATTCAATGCTGATCTGAAGCGTATCCGTTCCCTGGACGGTGAGAAATATGCCGGCCGGAGTCCGTTCCAGCAGCGCGATATCTTTGCAGGCCATGGGTTTTTTATACGGGGTCAACGCGGCATCCAGCGACTGGTAGTCATAGGAAAAATAGATTTCAGACAAAGGCTGGCTGCCTTTGATGGGGCTGCATGCCTGAATTTCAGCCAATGGCATATGCTGGAACCGGCGCACCTGGTTCCAGTTTTTTCGGATATCTGAAACCAGGTTCACCAGGGACTGCCGGGGATCGATTTGGATTCTGACCGGCAGGGTATTGATATACAGGCCGGTTTTTTCCTGGCTGTCCGGAATAAAGTGGCGTACCGATACAGTGGCCCCGAAAAGAATATCCGTGCGTCCCGTATAATGACTGAGTAAAATGGCCCAGGCCCCCATCAGAAATGTGTTCAGGGTTAAATGGTTTTTCCGGCAAACCCGTTTGATTTTCCGGGTGGTTTCCGCGGGCAGACCGGTCTGGTGCAGTCCGGTGGTCAAGGGGATGGCGTGCTGCTGTCGCCGGGCTTCCGGCCGGTTTTTTTCGGTGTCCTGGAAAGGAAACACCATGGGAGACGTGAACCCTTTGAGCTGACGGGTCCAGAATTCTTTGTCCGATTGATCGGATGGGCGGTTTAACCAGTTGATATAAGTTTTGAATGATCCGGATTTTTTCAGCTGAATTTCGGGATTCTGGTAGGCGGCAAACAGGTCTTTGAGTATGAGCACCATGGATCGGCCGTCGGCAATGCAGTGATGAAAACTCCAGATGCAGGTGAAAACACGGGGACCGGTCTTTATCAGGGCGATTCTGAAAAGCGGGGGGGTGTCCAGTGAAAATCCCAACCGCCGGTCCGCTTTGAGAAACATGTCCAGGTATTCTTTTTTTTCAAATGCGGCAAACCGGCTCCAGTCATTGAATTCGATTGTTACAGACGGCCCGGGGGCAAAAAATTGCCCGGGTTCCTCCAAACCTTTCCAGGCAAAGCCTAAGCAAAGCGTATTGTGGGAGGCAATGACCCGGTTCCATGCATCTGAAAATCGATCCGGGTCGATGGGTTGATGCATGTCAAATACCACCTGTTCCACATAACAGCCGGCCCCCTGGGGGGCCCGCAGGGTTTCCATGAGCATGGCGTGCTGCATGGGCGATACGCTGAACCGGCCGGTATCCAGCGCGTCGTCCAACGGGGTGTCCGGGTGGTTCAAACAGGTGAAGACAATGCGGGAAAACTGGCTGGAAACAGTTTCCATCTCCTGGGGGGAAAATGCGGCGGTCCGGTATTTGAACCATCCGGTGAGCCGGGTTTTTTGTTCATACAGCTCCAGGGTGAGATCCATGTTAGTGGCAGGCGGCTGAATCATCAGCCGGTCGCATTGGTTTCCGGGAATGGACAACACCGGCAGATCCATGGTCTGCATGAGGAAAAGGGAATTAAAACAAGGCGTACTTTGTCCCTGTTCCCGACAGAATCGGGAGATTCGGTAAAAAGGAATGTGCCGATACTGCATCAGGCGGTGTAAAATCTTTTTCAGCTGGGTCAACAATTCGATAAACGTCCGGTCCGTGCGGAAGGGATGTCTGACCACCAGGGTGTTCATGAAAAAACCAATGGTTTCTTCCGTGTCCGTCTGATCTCGACCGGCATGGGCAATACCGGTCACCTGGTTTTTTTCACCATGGAAAAGCACCAGGGTCAGATGGAAACACAAGAGCAATACGGCAAAGGGCGTGGTATGATGGGCAGCTGCCAGCGATCTGATATCTGTCAGATGTGTTGTATCCATGTGGATGGGGCAGGTGGCAGCGGTAAAATCGGTCGGATCGATCTGAACGGGTTGCGGCAGGTTGTTTAAATAGGATTCAAAAAAAGGACGGGCCGCATCCCACTGCTGTTCATCGGTTTTCAGCTGCCGGGCCACATATGCGAGAAAATCGGTCCCGGGCCGCACATGTTCTGACATGGCCCGCCCGGATGAGTCCGGGGCCGTCATCTTGGTATAAACCCCATTGATATCTTTGATGAACAGCCCGGCAGACCATCCGTCAAAAATAATATGGTGAAACACGAAACAGACCAGTGCCCGGCCCTGGTCATCTGTGAATAGCGCGGTTCTGAAAAGCGGGCCGGCTTCCAGATCAAAGGGGCGGGTGATCTGCGTTAAAAGCGGTGCCATGATATCTGGATTTAATTCAGACCCGATGTTTTCAGGCAAGGCACAGGGCAGGGTCTGATGGATGAAATCCAGTTCAGTGGTTCGCACCGTCTGGCAGGGATGATTGCCTGCCATGTCAACCACGAGATTCAGGGCCGGGTGCTGTCGGGCCACAAAACCCACGGCCTGCTTAAGGATTGCCGGATCAATATGTCCTTGAACCGCATACACCAGAGGGATATGATACACGGACGTTCCCGGGTGAAGTTTTTCAAAGACCCAGATCAGGTGCTGGTCCGCCAGAAGGGGAAGAGGACCCTCCCTATGGCTTGATGACAGCAGGATTTCCGGGGACCCTGTCCGGATTGCCCGGGTTTGGCCCGGCCGATGTCCATCCGGCAGGGCAAGAGACAGATGGTCGGTAAAATCCTGAAGTATCGGATGGGTGAACAAGGTGTCCAGTGTCAGGTCCGTGCCAAAGGCCTGGTTGATTCGGGACAGGATTTTGACGCCGGCAATGGAATCTCCCCCCAACAGCAAAAAGTGATCGTCCAGAGACAATGCATCCTGTTTCAGTATCTGCTGCCATATCCGGCGCACCTGTGTTTGCAGATCCGTCAAAAAAGGGGGCGGGGCAACAGGGGCGATGTCAGACAAAGGATCTGCCTCCGGTTCAAGGTCATTTCCAGCGATCAGCATGGCCCGGTCGATTTTTCCCCGGGAAGTTTGGGGCAGGGCCGGCAGAAAGATCAATACATCCGGCAACAGGGTTCTGGGCAGTTTTTCAGCCAGAAAGTCCATGAGCCGGGTCTTGTCAGGATCGGCATTGATATAGGCTGTCAGGCGCTCCCGTCCATCCGGATTTTTTTTAAGCACCACCGCCGCCTGACTGATGCCGGGAAACGCCGTGATCACCTGTTCAATTTCCCCGGGTTCGATGCGTATGCCCTTATGTTTGATCTGAAAATCAATTCGTCCGGAAAATATCAGATTGCCGTCATCCAGCCACATGCCCAAATCCCCTGTTTTGTACATCCGGCCCTCCGGGGAGTCCACAGGGAGATCTGAAAAAGGGTTGGGAACGAATCTGCGGGCCGATTGTTCAGGATCATTTACATATCCGTTTGCCACCTGGATGCCGGCGATGCAGATTTCCCCTTTTTTCCCTTTTTCCACGGGACGGCCGCCGGAATCCAGCACAAAGATTTGGAGATTGGGAACCGGTCTGCCAATGGGGGTGATTTCGGTTTCCGGCAACCTCATTGGCACGGGATATAATGTGGCGCAGACCGTGGCTTCGGCCGGTCCATATCCATTGATCAGGCACAGATCCGGGTGCCGCTGTTTGATTTGATAAAGCAATCGGGCTGCAATGGCGGATACGCCGGTGAGCAGCCGTTTCAGGCACATGGGAAACACAGGGGCCCGGGCCAGATCCGCCATCATGAACGGCGGGATATAGGCGGAGGTGATTTGGTTGTCAATCAGATATTGAATAAACGCGTCTGCATCAAACCGGACCGTGTCATCGGGGATGAACAGGGTGGCCCCGGACGTCAGAGCGGACCAGATTTCATAAACCGACACATCAAAGTTCAGGCTCGACCACAGGGAACAGCGGTCCCCGGGGCTGATGGGCATCAGTTGATCAAATGCCGCCAACAGGTTGACCAGGGCCTGATGGGGGATGGGAATGCCCTTGGGTGTGCCCGTGGAACCGGAGGTATGGATGATATAGGCGGGGGATGCCGGGTCACAGGCAGGGGCTGAACTTAAAATTTTCCTGTTTTGACCGGGGTAGCCCGGGCCATTTTCAGCAGGATCCTTTTCAAGGATATATTGTCCGGTTTTCAGAATTTTTACCGGAATTTCCAGTTCCGGGCTGAGCCGGTGAACCAGATCCGGTAAAGTGATCACCTGGGCCGGGTTGATCCGGTGGATCATTTTCCGGGTTCTTTCCGCCGGGTCATTGATATCCAGGGGAACATAGGCGGCGCCGGTTTTGAGAATGCCCATGGCGGCAACCATGAATGTAATACCGGGTGGCATAAAGACAGCCACCCGGTTGCCGGACAGGGTTTCGTCGGCTTGCAGTTCTGTTGCCAGCCGGTCTGATTCCCGGTCCAGGCCTTTGTAAGACATCGCATGGTCCCCTTGAACCACGGCAGACTGTGTTGGAAACTGTCCGGCAATGGCGCTAAACTGCGGGTGGAGGCATGAACGTGTCACAGACCCCGGTTGTCTTGATTTCTCGGTCATGGTGTCTCTTTTCTGATCAAAAGGCCGGTGGTGGATACCAGGATTCTGAGGGCCACGGGTTTGTCTGCGGTGATGAATGTGGCCGAGCCATACTCGGCATCCACCAGAAATTTCAAGGAGGTAAACCGGTGCCGCAGATCAAACAGATCCAGGGGGTTTTCCCGGGACAGGGCATACACGGTGCGCTCCCTGGAGATTTCCTGTTCCAGGCGGGTGTAACGGCCGGATACCCGGTCCAGCGCATAAAAGGTGTGCAGTCCCAGAAAATTGGCCACCGGTTTCCATTTAAGAATATGGGCATCCACATACAGCTGATCCCCGGCCAGAACAAAGGTGTTTGTATCGCCATCGGGCATGTGGAATCGCGCGATGAAACGCTGGTTTTCCATGGGGTCGATTTCCACGGTCGCCGCCAAAGTTTCCGTGGTCAAAGCAAGATATCCCCGGGTGGCGATACTGATGGTGCCGCACAGGGCGAACAAACAGATCATGAGCAGGGCGGTCACAAAATGCAGGGCCGGAGAGAACAGCCTCTTTTTTTTCAGAGACTTAAGGGTCACCCCGAGAAAAACGATTGCCAGAAGTGCCGAGGCCAGAGCCGCAATCACCAAAGGATCTTTGAGGATCATCATGTCTGCTCATCTCCGGTGTGTCAAAGGTGTCTTTTGGAAGGAAATCAAGCCCTTTAATTTTCAAGGCGGATGGGTTTCCCCCCGATGACCACCTGTTTCAATGGGGTGATTCCCGTGAAATAGCACAGATCCGCAGGCGTGTCCACATCCCAGATTACAAAATCCGCATCCTTTCCCCGTGCCAGGCTGCCTTTGCGGTCTGCCAGACCCAACGCCGCAGCCCCGTGAAAGGTGGCCCCGGCCAGGGCTTGTTCACAGGTCAATCCGAACAGAAGGCAGGCCATGTTGAGCACCGGCAACATGCTGAAAACCGGACTGGAACCGGGATTGAGATCCGTGGCCACGGCCATGGGAACGGCCAGTTGTCTGAACGTTTCCACGGGCGGCACCCGGGTTTCTTTCAGATAATGAAACGCCCCGGGCAGCAGCACGGCCACAGTGCCGTGATCCGCCATTTTTTTTGCACCGTGTTCCGACAGGTATTCCAGGTGATCGCAGGACAATGCCCCCATTTCCGCGGCCAGGGCCGTGCCATTGGAATCCGACAACTGTTCGGCATGCAGCTTGACGGCAAACCCCAGTTCTTTGGCTTTTTCAAACACCTGCCGGGTCTGTGCTCTGGAAAAAGCGATGGTTTCACAAAATACATCCACGGCCGTGGCAATGCCCTGGCGTTTGACTTCAGGCAGCATCACATCAACCACCTGTCTGACATAGTCATCCGACCGGCCGGTAAATTCCAATGGCACGGCATGGGCCCCCAGAAACGTGGCTTCAATATGCGGGGGAAACGCCTGCTGAAGACGTCCGACCACAGCCAGCATTTTCAGCTCCGATTTCAGATCCAGGCCGTATCCGGATTTGATCTCCACCGTGGTGATGCCCTGGTTCAGAAAATGGGCCATGCGCCGGGATGCCAGGTTAAACAACATGTCTTCATCCGCGGCCCGGGTGGCTTTGACTGTGGAAAAAATGCCTCCACCGGCGGTTGCAATGTCGGCATAGGATGCTCCGGCCAGGCGTATCTCGAATTCTTTTGCCCGGGACCCGGCCCAGATCAGGTGGGTGTGGCAGTCCACAAACCCGGGCAGTATCCAGTGATTGTTGCAGTCGGTCACCGGGGGATTGCCGGGAAGCGGATCGGGCAGGGCGTTCTTCGGCCCGATCCAGGTAATTTTGTCACCGGCCACGGCCAGGGCCGCGTTTTCCATACTATTGTAACGGCCGCTGACCATGGTGGCCACACGGCAGTCTGTGAATAGTCGATCGACATTTTCAGGAAACGGGGTGTCATTTTCAGGAACAATGGTCATGGATCACTCCTTTGCCGGATTACTTGCCGTACATATTGATCATGGGCAGCTTGACCCCTTTGTCATTGGCCACATCAATGGCGGTCTCATACCCGGCATCGGCATGGCGGATGATGCCCGTGCCCGGATCGTTGCGAAGCACCGTGGTGACCCGGATTTCCGCCTCATCCGTGCCGTCGGCCACCGTGACCTGGCCTGCATGCAGGGCATACCCGATGCCCACACCGCCCCCATCGTGGAAGGATACCCAGGTGGCGCCGGAGGCCACATTGGTCATGCAGTTGAGCAAGGCCCAGTCCGCCACGGCATCCGACCCGTCCTTCATAGCCTCGGTCTCCCGGAACGGCGATGCCACGGACCCGCAGTCCAGGTGATCTCTGCCGATAACGATGGGGGCCTTGACTTTTCCTGTGCGCACCAGGTCATTGAACAGTTTTCCCGCCTTTTCCCGTTCGCCATATCCCAGCCAGCAGATCCGGGTGGGCAGGCCCATGTGCGCCACCTTTTCTTGAGCCATTTTCAGCCAGGTGATCATTTTGGTTTTTTTCGGAAACAGCGTCATCAGGGCCTCATCCGTTACCCGGATGTCTTCCGGGTCCCCGGACAGGGCCGCCCACCGGAACGGGCCTTCGCCTTTGCAGAACAGTTCCCGGATATAAGCCGGCACAAACCCGGGATAGTCCATGGCATTGTCCACCCCTTTTTTCATGGCCTGGGCCCGCAGGTTGTTGCCGTAGTCAAAGGCAATGGCACCTTTGTCTTTCATTTCAAGAATGGCCCGGACATGGTCTGCCATGGCGTTCAATGCCATGTCCTTGTAAGTGTCTGGATCGGATTTTCTCAGTGTCAACGCGTCTTCAAAAGAGAGCCCTGGGGGAAAATACCCGTTGAGCTCATCATGGGCACTGGTCTGATCCGTGATCACATCCGGAATAAATCCTTGTTCCATCATGGCGGGCAGCACATCCCCCACATTGGCGCACAGTCCGATGGACAGGGGTTTGCGGCTGGCTGCGGCCTGCCGGGCCATGGCAATGGCATCCGCCAGAGTGTCGGCTTCCGCATCCAGGTAGCGTTTTTCCAGGCGTTTGGCAATGCGGGAGGGATCGATCTCGATACAGAGGGCCACCCCGTTGGCCATGGTCACGGACAACGGCTGGGCCCCGCCCATGCCCCCAAGACCGGCCGTGACCACGATTTTTCCGGTAAGATCCGCGTTGAAATGCTTCTGGCCCAGGGATGCAAAGGTTTCATAGGTGCCCTGTAAAATGCCCTGGGTGCCGATATAGATCCAGGACCCGGCCGTCATCTGGCCGTACATGATCAGACCTTTTTTGTCCAGTTCATGGAAATAGTCCCAGTTGGCCCAGTGGGGCACGATATTGGCATTGGCAATGAGGACTCTCGGGGCGGCGGTGTGGGTGGTCAGAACCCCCACAGGTTTGCCCGACTGCACCAGCAGGGTTTCATTGTTTTCCAGATCCAGCAGGGTTTTGACAATGGCATCGAAACAGTCCCAGTTTCTGGCGGCCTTGCCCAGCCCCCCGTAGACGATGAGTTCATCCGGATTTTCCCCGTTGTCCGGGTCCAGGTTGTTGCACAACATGCGCAGGGCCGCTTCCTGGTACCAGCCCTTGCAGTGGAGCTGACTGCCTGTGGGGGCCTTTACCGGCCGGGGTTTGCCGCAACCGATTTTCAGATCTTTCAATAATTGGTCTTTGGGGGTCATTTTTTTTCCTCCGCAAGGTGTTGACATTTCAGAGTGGATTGGCTAATACTTGTCTATACAAGTATAGATGGGATGTCAAGTTATTTTGTGTATCCATGATTCATGAACACATAAACTGGTTTTAATAACAACCATCATTTAATATAAAAGGTGTCGTGTGGGAACATCATCACGTCCGCTGGCGTTGTATGAACAGATCAAGCAGTCTCTGATCCGGGAAATGGATGCCGGGCTTTTGAAGCCGGATGACCGGGTGCCCTCGGAAACGCAATTGTCCCAAGGATTTAACACCTCCCGGATGACCGCCAACCGGGCCCTCAAGGAATTGGCTGAACAAGGGCGCATTGTAAGGATTCAGGGAGTGGGCACGTTTGTGGCCCGACCCAAACCGGATGCCGCCCTGCTGGAAATCAAAAGCATTGCCAGAGAAATTGCCGACTGGGGCGGGAGCCATTCCTGTGAGGTGCTGCTGCTGGCCGAAGAGACCGCAGATGTGGATATTGCAGCCCGGTTGAACCTGAGACCCGGAGACAACGTGTTTCATTCCATTCTGCTGCATAAAGACCGGGGTGTGGGGGTGCAGTATTCGGAACGGCACATCAACCCGGCCGTGGCACCGGATTATCTGGACCAGGATTATACCCGGACGACTCCCAGTGATTATCTGCTGGAGACGGCCCCGGTCCAGGCGGCGGAGCATGTGATCGAGGCCGTGCGCTGCCCGTCCCATGTGATGAAATATCTTCAGATCGATGCGGTGGAACCCTGTCTGCGCCTGACCCGGCGCACCTGGTCCTTTGATCGGGTGGCCACTTACAGTACCATGATATCCCCGGGGTTTCGTTATAAACTGAAAGGCACTTTCAACAGGGGGACAATCTGAATGAATGAGAAAACCATTGTTCTGGACGGAGACCATTTTCAACTGGAAGAACTGGTGGGTATTGCCAGAAACCAATGGCAGGTGGTTATTGCCGACACTTCCAAAACGCGGATTCATAAAGCCCGGACCCTGGTGGACATTTGGGTGAAAAAAGGGGAACGAATCTATGGGGTGACCACGGGTTTCGGGGCGTTGTCTGATGTGCCCATCTCCTATGCCGATACAAAACGGCTTCAGAAAAAAATTTTATTATCCCATGCCGCCGGTATGGGCAAACAGATGCCCGAAGATGTGGTAAGGGCCATGATAGCCCTGCGCATCAATGATTTCTGCCGGGGCAATTCCGGGCTGCGTCTTCAAACCATCCAGATGCTGGCAGACCTGCTCAACACGGGAATCGTGCCCGTGGTCCCGGAAAAAGGGTCCGTGGGGGCCAGCGGAGACCTGGTGCCCATGGCCCATCTGTCCCTGGTGATGATCGGCGAAGGCGAAGCCGTTGTGGACGGGCAGCGCATGTCCGGGGCCAAAGCCCTGGCAGCGAGGTCTTTAAAGCCCCTGGAACTGGCGGCCGGAGAAGGCCTGGCCCTGATCAACGGGACCCAGTTCATGATCGCCTTAGGGTGTCTGGCCCTGCATGATGCCTTGAATCTGTGCAAACATGCCGACATTGCCGCGTCCATGAGCCTGGAAACCCTCATGGGGACAAGGACTGCTTTTGATCCGAGGATTCATCAGGCCCGGCCCCATCCCGGTCAGATCATGGCCGCCCGGAATATGCTCAAAATCACGGAAAATTCGGAAATCATCTCTTCCCACCATGACTGCTCACGGATCCAGGACGCCTATACGCTGAGGTGCTCTCCCCAGGTCCATGGGGCGTCCTGGGATGCGTTTGCCTATGTGGACAATGTGATCCGGGTGGAGATGAACGCGTCCACGGAAAACCCGCTGATTTTTCCGGAATCCGAAGAGTTTCTGTCCGGCGGCAATTTCCATGGCCAGCCCCTGGCCCTGGCCTGTGATTTTTTAGGCATCGCCATTGCCGAGCTGGCCAATATTTCCGAACGGCGCATCGAGCGCCTGGTCAATCCCCAATTGTCCGGCCTGCCCGCGTTTCTGGTGGAAGACGGGGGATTGAATTCCGGTTACATGATCGCCCAGTATGCGGCTGCCGCCTTGGTGTCGGAAAACAAGGGCCTGGCCCATCCTGCATCCGTGGATTCCATTCCCACCTCAGCCAACAAGGAGGATCATGTGTCCATGGGGGCGTTTGCGGCCCGAAAATGCCGGGATATTGTATTGAATACGGAAAACGTCATTGCCATCGAGCTGCTGTGCGGGGCCCAGGCCATTGATCTGTTCACCAATATTAAGGCCGGGGAAGGGACCCTGGCCGCCTACGGGACCATCCGGCAGCATGTGGCGTATATGACAGAGGATCGGCAGCTGTCCAAAGATATTGCCACGGTCAAGGCCCTGCTGGAAGACGGGGCCATTGTCAGGGCCGTGGAATCGGCTGTGGGGAAACTGTATTGAAAAAGGAGACAAACATGACAGCAATAGTTCATATTCATCTGGTTCATCGGCAGCATACAGACGGCAGAAAAACCGTGGAGGTTCAGGGAGATACCGTGGGCCGGGCACTGGCGGACCTGATCGCCCAGTACCCGGCCATGGAAAAAGAATTGTTTGATAAAAAAGGCGGATTACACGGCCATATCGAGATCTATCTCAACGCGGAAAGCGCGTTCCCCGGCGAGCTGGAAAAACCGGTGGCCCCCGGGGATGACATCCAGATCGTCACGTTTCTGGCCGGGGGATAAGGCTACATTCCCAACAAGTGGCCCAGCCGGACCATGGGCCAGGCATGTACAGCCCCGCCTTTGGGCAGGGTTCTCATTTTTGCGGCAATGTCTAAAAAATCATCTTTCCGCCACATGGCGCCGATAAGCAGCCCCAGCTCATCGGCAAACGTGCCGATGGCCTGGCCCCCCACAATCCGGTTGTCCAGCATCACTACCCGCAGGTAGTTGTTTTTGTCTTCCCTTTCCACAATGCGCTTGTCACCGAACACACAATCCAAGGCCCGCTGGGTCTTGCCGAAAGTAGCGGCATGGGTGTCAAAAAAATGGGCCCGGGCAAAGGCGTACGCCCCCAGATACCGGACCGGCTCGCCAAGCATGTGCCGGGCCGCCACCTGTGCCTGTTCAATGGCGTTGTGCTTGAGCTGGAACATGGCAATCTCTCCGGTGCAGGCATCGATGGTTTCCACACAGTCGCCGCAGGCATAGATGTCGGGTATGCTGGTCTGCATCTGCCGGTTCACCTGGATGCCCCGGCCCGTCTCGATGCCTGCGGTCTGGGCCAGGGCCGTTCCCGGCACCACGCCCGTGGCCACCACCACGGTGTCACAGTCTATGGTGCGCCGGTCCGTGACCACGGCGGTAACCTGCCCCGCGCCCTTTATTTCCAGCACTTTTTCATGGGTGAACACCCCAATACCATACCCGGTCAGCTCGTTTTCCAGGCGTTTGGCCGTGGGTTCATCAAACAAAGAAGGCAGAATCCAGTCCATGAGCTCGATGACATAGACCTCATACCCTTTGCGTTTCAACGCTTCGGCCGCTTCGATCCCGATGGCGCCGGAACCGATGACCACAGCACGGGTACCGTTGTGGGCCGCCAGTTTCCGGGTTTCTGAAAGCTGTTTGCATGAAAACACGCCCGGGGTGTCAATGCCGGGAATGGGCGGAATGAACAGATCCCCGCCATGGGCCAGCACCAGTTTGTCGTATCCGATCTGTTCTCCGGTGTGAATGGCGACCCGTTTTTTGTCCGGATCAATGGACACGGCCTTGGCGTCATACCGAAGGTCGATGCGCTGGGCGGCATAATCTCCTGGTTTTTTCCTGAACACATCGGTTTGCTGACACTCTCCCCCCAGAAAATAGGGCAGCGAACAGGGATCATATTCCGGCACATCTTCCGCAGAAAGAATGACGATCTGAGCATCCGGATTTTTTGTGCGCACATCAAAGGCCACCTGGTTGCCGGCAATGCCGTTTCCGATAATCACAAGTTTCATAACATCCTGCCTTTATCCATCATTGTTGTTACACGCATCCACCGGTGTGAAATTGTTTGGTTTTGCCGGCCGCCTGCCGGGCCGCACGTTGGGACACGCTTCCCTGGGTGCACAGGGTCAACGCCTTTTCCTGCCGGCAGGCAGCCACGCACCAGGGTTCGGTTTCACCTTCACACATGTCACAGGTCATGGTCCGGCCGGTATAGGGATTGATCCTTGGGCTTCCCACGGGGCAGATATACACACAGGCCCGGCATCCGATGCAGACGTCCGTGTTGGTGGTCACCGTGCCGTTGGCCTGGCGGATCCGGGCGTTCATGGGACACACCTTGATGCACGGGGCCGTGTCACAGGCCATGCAGATCACGGGCACATTCAGGTCCTGGGACTCCAGCCCGATGATATTCACTCTGGAAAGATCCGGATCGATGCGGCCGTGATGCTTCATGGCACAGGCAATCATGCATCGCCGGCATCCCGTGCATTTTTCAGGATCAATGGCAAGTTGTTCTCGCCGCATATTCATAATGTCAATCCTTTTTTTGGTCCGATCTGGGTTTAAAATTCAATATAGCGAACAAAAATTTTTTCTGTTACCTGTACCCTGAATGGCCCGGTATGTCAAATTAAAAATAAACACATTGAATTATATGGTTATTTTTGTTAAGAAATGAGTTGACATTTAATGAATCTCTGATATAGAAATTCATAATAATGAACTGGTGTGGTAAGGCATCGTTTTCAGGTGGCTGAACAAAAGGCCGCCAACCCCATTATAAAAGGAGTATAACATGGCAGATAAAGAAAGGGTCTCTTCATCTGAATCGCTTCGCAGCACCCGAACGTTCGGTAAAGTCAGGTGCCACAATCCCAGCTGTATGGGCCGGCTCACCCCGTCGCCGGGCAGCAAACAGATCACCTGTCCCACCTGCGGCATGACCTATCGCCTGTTCTGGGTGACACCGGAACTGCCCAGAATCCGGGGACCGGTCTGGGATGTCAACCGGAAACTGGTCCAGGAAACCCTGGAGAAAAAACTGGGAACGTCTGACAGCGATTCCAAATAGATCAAGGAGGGAACAACACATGGCATTGGACCGCAAAATAGCCTACATCAATTTGACCACCGGGGATGTGGAGATCAAGCCCATTCCTCTGGAAATGAGAAAAAAATTCATCGGCGGCCGGGGAATGGACGCGTACCTTTTATATAACCATGCGCCCAAAGGGTGCGACCCCATCGGACCGGAAAATCCGATGATCGTCAGCGGCGGGCTGCTGACGGCCACCTGTGCGTCCGCCACAGCCCGGACCCATGTGATGGCCAAGTCGCCTTTGACCGGGTTGCTGGGCTCCTGCAATATGGGGGGATTTTTTGCCCCGGAAATGGCCTGGGCCGGATTTCATCACCTGGTCATCACGGGCAAGGCGGACAAACCCGTGTACCTGTGGATTCACAATGGAGAAATCGAGATCCGGGATGCCGGCCACCTGTGGGGAAAAAACAGCACCGACGTCCAGTGGGCCATCCGCGACGAGCTGGATGATGAAGAAGTGAAAAGCATGGTCATCGGCCAGGCCGGTGAAAATCTGGTGACCTATGCCTGCGTCATGACCGGCATCAAAAATGCCGGAGGCCGCACGGGCTTAGGCTGTGTTATGGGGTCCAAAAATCTTAAAGCCGTGGCCGTCAGAGGCACCATGGACATCAAGATTGCCCATCCCGTGGATGCCCTGGAACATAACAAGAAATTCATCGACCAGATCACGGGCGCCAAGGTCAACCAGATCCAGGGAGCCTTAGGCACGCCGTTCATCTGGGGGGCCACCAACTGTTGGGGCGGGGTGCGGACCCGAAATTTCCAGTACAACCAGATGGAATATGCCGATGAGATCGAGCCCGAAGCCATTGATGACTATGCCACCGAAACCATGGGGCCCCATCACATGACCGGGTGCTTCGGATGCCAGGTGCACTGCCGGGCCCAGTACAAGATCCAGTCCGGGCTGTACAAGGGCAAATATGACGAAGGCCCGGAATACACCTCTTTGGGGGCGTTTGGCGCGGAACCCGACTGCAAGAGCATTGAAACCGTGCTCACGGGCAACCACCTGGTGAACCAGTACGGGGTGGACAACCTGGAGATCGGCAGCATGATCGCCTGGGCCATGGAACTTTACGAGCTGGGGATTCTCACCAGCAAGGAAACCGAAGGCCTGGATCTGCGGTTCGGCAATGATGAGGCACTGCTTCAGATGGTGCACAACATCTGTACCCGTACGGGATGGCTGGGCAATGTCCTGGCCGACGGCGGCATCCCGGCAGCTGAAAAGATCGGCAAAAATGCCTTTGATTACCTGATTCAGGTCAAGGGCATGAACAATCTGCACTCGGATGAACGGGCCACCCCGGGTCTGGCACTCAACATCGCCACGGCCTCCAGAGGATCAGACCATCTTCGCTCCCGGCCGGCCATTGATCTGTATCATCTGCCGGAACCGGTCCTCAGAAAAATTTACAGTTCTCCTGTGCCCTATGACGGACCGTTGTCTTCCGAGCACACGGAATATATCGGCAAACCCTGGCAGGTATTCTGGCAGGAAAATGTGTATATGGCCGTGGACTGCCTGGGCATCTGTAAGTACCATACGGTGTTTTTAGGTGCCACGCTTCCCAATTTCGAAGACTGGCCCGAGGTGATCTACTACAACACGGGTCTGGAATTCACGCCCAAAGAGATCTGGGATGCAGCGGAACGGTGCAACAACCTGGAACGGCTGTTCAACCTCAGAGAAGGTCTGACCCGCAATGATCCCCAAAAAGGCGATACCCTGAACCACCGGTATTTTGACGAGCCCTGCCGCAGAGGCGCGCCGGATGTCATCGGAAAACGAATCGACAGAGACAAGTTCAATGTCATGATCGATGAATTCTACGAACACCACGGCTGGGACAATGACGGGGTGCCCACTTCTGAAACCTTGACGCGACTGGGTCTGGAAAACGAACCCACCCGGTTGCTGTAGATCATAACCAAGGAGAAAATCATGGATAAATTTCTGACAGTTGATGCAGATAAATGCACAGGGTGCCGCCTGTGTGAACAGGTGTGTTCGGTGATGCACGAAGGGGTGTCCAATCCCGCCAAAAGCCGGATACAGGTCGTGAAATGGGAACAGGAGGGGATTTATATCCCGGTGATCTGCAAACAGTGCGAAGATGCGCCCTGCATGAATGTATGCCCGGTGCGGGCCATTTCCAGGGACCCGGATTTCGGGTTTGTAAAAGTGGATCACGAGGTATGCATCGGGTGCCGGTCCTGTGTGGGGATCTGCCCCTTTGGCGCCATGGGATATAATGACACAACACACCAGGTGTTCAAGTGTGATCTGTGCGGTGGCGATCCCCAGTGTGTGAGATTTTGCGAAGTGAATGCCCTGGAGTATGTGTCTGCGGACCGGGTTTCTTCCCAGAAGAAACGCAAAGGTGCTGCCCGGCAGTCGGCCGCGGAACGGCAGGCCGTGGCCCTGGGATAACGCTCGGTATTAAATAATAATCATTTCATTCAGTCAAATATCAACCGGACCTGGTTTTTAAAACCGGGCCCGGTTGTTTTTTGTCACATGAATCCTTTGTATCGGTGGGGTTCCAGGGCCTGGAACACCTGATTGATCATGGTCAGGTAGTCAAACACGGGCAGGGCGGTGGCATTGTGGACGCTCCTGGCATAGGGCGGCAGCACGCTGCATTCCAGCAGAATGGCGCCGGCGTTCAGGCGCAGCAGTTTTCGGGCCGCTGTCACGACTTCCTGCTTCAGTTTTTCGGCATCCAGTGTGCCGCACTCCGCCATGACCGCCGCATTGAATTCCGGATAGGCTTCCATACCGTGGATCAAAAGGTCCGGTCCAAAAGGGATGCCGATGGCTTCAAAGAAATCGGGCGTCAGGCCCTGGCCGCTGGCCGTGAGGATGCCGATACCCGTGCCGGACGGAGTCAGGTGCCGGATAAACGGAATCTGAAGCAGGGAAGACAGACATACAGGCAGCTCCAGGTCCTTCCGGAGCCGTTGCTGGTGAAGGGCCATGAATCCGCAGTCGCCGGTCACGGCCCGGACCCCGTTGGCAGCCAGGTCCCGGGCTGCTGTCAATAGATCTTCATACACGCTGTCATCTTTGCCCACTGCTTTTGCCACGGTGAACCCGGGCACTTTTTTGAACCGCACCGGGAATTCATAGGTCGTGGCATTGGCCACATCCCCGGGAATGAAGGGAATCACCGAGTCCAGCAGCAGAATGCCGATGGCTTCTCCACACGATACCTGCTGGTTTCGAGTTTTGTATCTCATGGTGTCACATTCAGATGAGTGGGCCTGTGCCGATCAGGGCATCCAGCCTCTTTACGTCCGGTTTGTATGTTTTTGTTAAATGACCATAACCGGGCATTTAGCAAGCCCTGTCACCTTATGGGACACCCCGCCCAGCAGGTATCCTGTCAAGTCACCCTGGCCCGTGGAACTGATAATAATCAGATCGATGTCGTGTTTTTTGGCAAACTCCAGGATTTTTTTACTGGCTGATCCCATTTTGATAAATCCTTTGACTTTTTGAATGCCCTGTTCCTGCAGCATGGTTTTGCCTTGTGAAACGACCTCTTTGGCATAGGCGCTCAGGACATCGTCCAGATGTTCGGGTTCCCTGGGTCTGACCATGGAGATCGAGCTTTCGATATGGCTGTGGTGTCTGAAAACCGATAACACCGTGACTTGGGAATCAAATTGTCTGGCCAGGTTGGCGGCATACGTTAATGTCCTGTAGGCATTTTCAGACCCATCCAGTGGCACCAGTATATTGTGAAACATCTTTCTCCTTTATCTGAATGCCACATCTCTCAGGAAAAGGGAAATCTCCGGAAAAAAGATCATGGCAACGGCCACACTTAAAAGAATGAATATAAAAGGCGGTGTTCCTTTGACAACCTCGAAATAAGGGCGCTTGAATACGGCAATGGCGGTAAAAATATCACAGCCGAAAGGCGGAGTCGCAGACCCGATGGCAACCTGGAGCGTGATAATCGTACCCACCAGAACCGGATCAAGCCCCACATTGTTCACCACAGGCGAAAAAATCGGTACCAGTATCAGAATCACCACAATGGGATCCACAAACATACATCCGACAAAAAAGGCCACCGAGATCACAAAGAGTACCCCATATTGGCCCATTTCGGAAATACCGATCATTCCCAGAAGCTGCTGGGGCACCTGGGCATAAGACAATACCCAGGCAAACGCAGCCCCGGCACCCACGAGGATAAATACAACGGCGGTCACCAGCCCGGTCGATTGGGCAGTGGCGTAAAAGTCACCGAGCTTCATGGTTTTAAACACAAGACCTTCCAGCACGATGGCATACCCCACGCTTACCGCAGCGGCTTCCGTGGGGCTGAAGATGCCCCCGAATATCCCGCCGATAATGATCACCGGAAACCCCAAAGGCCACAAAGCCCGATACAGGGCCGTTCCCCGCTCGTGCCACGAGGCTTTGGGTTCGGTGGGGATTTTGTTTATATAGGCATAGATTACACTGTAAATCGAGAACAGAAACAGGATCAGCAGCCCGGGACCGATGCCTGCGATAAACAGTTCCGGTATGGAGGTTTTTGCGACAATGCCATAGATGATCATGCCGATGCTGGGAGGAATCAGAAAGGCAATATCACTGGAATTGACAATGAGCGCCAGAATAAAAGAGTCTTTGTATCCCCCTTCCTGAAGCCGGGGACGAAGGGGGGAGCCAATGGCCACCACCGTTGCCTGGGTCGAACCGGAAACAGCACCGAACACGGTACAGGCCCCGGCCGTACTCACAGCCAGGCCGCCTTTAATGTGTCTGACAAAGGCCATCACCAGGTCGATCAGTTTTTCTGCTGATTTTCCCCGGGTCATGATATCGGCCGACAGGATGAACATGGGCACGGCAATGAGTGCTGCCGGGCGGATTCCTGCCATCATCTGCTGAATGACAAACTGCATCTGTGACAGATCTCCGTTGTACAGCAGATATACTCCCAGCGTCGCTCCGGCGATCAAAGGGATTTTCATGGGAAACCCCAACAGCAGTAGCACGACCATCAGCAGAAAAATGGTCGCAGCAAAATGCTGATTCAACCACGCAACAAAATTGAAGCTGGTATCCAGAACCGTTGTTGTGGTGGCTTGTGCCATTGTTTTTCCCGCGTCATCTTTCAGCATTGCGGTAATGGAGACGGTGCCGTCACTGAGTGTGCCGATATCCACGGCTTCAACGGCCCAGTTGCCGAATTTGTTGATTTCTGCCGCCAGTTCAATACGTTTGGCATCTTTGTCACTCAAAGTGATACGCACCTCTTGCCGCCGGTCAACCCCTTCGGCATAGCCGTACAGAAAAAAGGTTGTTTTCTGCTCAATGACCGTTTCTTCAATGACCACTGTGACAGGATCTGATGCCAGCAGAGGTGAAGTCAACAGGCAACTGAAAACAATCAGCAGTACTATTTTCCTGATATGAACGCTCATGACCATACCTTAGACCTCGACATCGTTTTCTGTGTCAGCATACCCGTCCTTTACAGTGGTTGACAGAAAGACATCACTTTCTGTCAGATTTTTCACCATCGTAAACGCATACTGCAATCCGGTTACAACAAATCCGATGGGAACCCATAAATAGATATAAAATACCGGCAGCCCCAGGGCCGGTAAAATCCGCCCGCTCTGGTAGACCTCGACAATATAGTAGTACGAATAAAAAGACAGAAAGAACATAAACGCGGATGTGACCGCAGTCATTCCAACCATCAACGCTTTGCGGATTTTTGCAGGCATGGCATCGTATATGGCAGACATCCTAATATGCCGCCCATTGCGTGCGGCATAACTCAATCCGGCAAATGTCACCACAACGATAAATATCATGTTCAGCTCGTCGGTGAATGTGATGGCACTGTTGAAAACATACCGGCTGATCACTGCGGCAATGGTATTGACCGTCATGGCGATCACCCCGAGCGCCAGCATGACCCCTTCAAACCGACTGAGCAGCCCATCGATGAAATCGATCGTTTTCAGTAACGGATTGACCCGATTTTTTTTTGGTTCATCCATCGTTTCTCCTGAACAGCAAAATAGACAGTGCATACACAAAGCGCCCCATCTATTTTGCTGTTCTTTGGTTTTCAGAATTGCCTGATTATTCCGCTTTTTCTTCCGCTTTCTGGAGATCTGCCATCATTTGATCCAGCAGTTTCTTGTTTGAAGCGCTCTTGGATGCAAACGAGGCCTGTACCGCTTTTGCTGCTTCTTTGAACGGCACACGCTCTTCCTGGGTGAGTGTGACTATCTGATAGTCCGGGTTGGTTCTGACAATCCGGCCGATGCCATACGCATCCAGCTTTTCCGCCTCGCTCAGGATTATTTTGTGGGCGTGATCAGCAGCTGCGCGCACCAGTTTTTGATCTCTGTCGCTGAGCCCGTCAAAAAATGCCTTGTTGGCGGATGCGGATGCATTGAAGTGTCCGTGCCCGGTATATGTCAATACGTTGGTCAAGTTATCCAGATCATACGCTTCGATCCATACCGTCGGGTTTTCCTGACCATCCACCATATTGGTCTTGAGTGCACCGATCAGATCCCCCCAGGTCATGGGTACGGGTGACGCACCAAAGGCTTTGTAGGTCTCAACCAGGATGGGCGATCCCGGCATGACGCGCATTTTTTTGCCCTGCAAATCTTCGGGGGAGTGAAACGGCTCAAATGTGGTCACGGCCATCTCACCTTCCGGGAAGATGGAGAGCAGCTCAAGTCCGTGCTGGTTGAAAATCGGGGGCAGCAGTTCATTGATGACTTTGGAGTTTTTGAAAAAATAATCCAGCTGTTTCGTGTCCGTGGGCATGACATAGGGCAGTGTAAACAGGTCCATTTCAGGAATGGTCCCCCCCATGTACCCGGTGGATTGTCCCAGAAACTGCAGGATCCCGGCTTTGGTCTGTTCCAGCATGTCGGCCTCTTCGCCAAGGCTGCCAACGGGATAGATTTCGATGGTATGTCTGGAGTTTTCTTCGATAAAGTTTTTAAACGCCGTGGCATAGATGCCCTGGGGATCATTCACGCCTTCTCCCATGGCATACTTCCACTCCGCGGCATACACGCTGAAACTGGTTGCTGCGATCAGCAGGCATGCTGTCAGAAAAACGCGTACCATTTTTACGGTCATCATTTGTTTCATTTTCAACTCCTTTTTCTTGGGGTTAATATTCGGGTTGCTGATGACACCGGATGTGACAAAATATGGTGTCATCAGTTTTCTTCCTGTTTATGCAGAAATGACAATCGGTCCGCTTTTTCAAAAAAATCGCGTGTCCCCCGGATGAACATTTCCACGCCGTTAGGAAGGACAGACTCATCGATATCGAATTCAGGATGGTGGTGAGACACCGTCCTCCCGTCCTCTCTGTTTCCCGCGCCAAGGAAAATAAAGACCCCCGGCACCTTTGCGCAAAATTCTGAAAAATCCTCACTGGCAATGGTTTGATTGTCGATAATGGCATTGGCTTCCGGAAAAATCTCTTTAGCGGTTTCTCTGGCCAGGTCGGTCATCTCCTTGTGGTTGATCAAAGGGATGTTTTCATGGGTGATATCGATATCACAGGTGCATCGATGGGCCGCGCAGACCTGCTCGGCGACACGGATGAACCGCTGTGTGGGTTTCTCTTCACTGTCCGGCCCGCCGGGGTAGAGAAAACGGATGGACCCTTCCAGATCCACTTTGTCCGGGATGATATTGCTTTTGGTGCCGCCGGTGATTTTTCCAAACATGATGACAGTGGCTTTCAGGTTGCTGATCTCCCGGGTCTGGATGATCTGTGCGGTCTGAATCAGATTTGCTGCGGCAATGACCGGATCGACCGCATCTTCGGGCACGCCGGTATGGCCGCCTTTGCCGTGGATGGTGATTTTGAAAACATCCAGCCCCCCCATGACCGGTCCGGGTGTGATGGCGATTTTTCCCGCATCCACCGGTGTCCAGACATGGATGCCCATCACGGCATCGACTGTGGGATTTTCCAGGACCCCGTCTTTGATCATATGGATGGCCCCGGCGATCTCTTCATTGGGTTGGAAAACAAATTTGATTTTACCATGTGTTACCAGCTTGGTTTGCTTGAGAATCCGGGCCGTCACCAGAAGCATGGCCATATGCGCGTCATGACCGCAGGCATGCATGACCCCATGATTTCTGGATCGGTAATCCACCTGGCTGGTTTCCGTGACGGGCAGCGCATCCATGTCCGCCCGCAGCATCAATACCGGTCCGGGTCTGCCGCTGTCAAGATTGGCGACCACCCCTGTTTTGGCCATCCGGATGGTATCATATCCCAGATTCTGAAGATAGGTTTCAATCTTGTTCGCAGTCTCAAACTCCTGGAACCCCAACTCCGGGTACATATGAAAATGCCGCCGGAGTTCGATAATCTCATTTGTCAGTTCCAGAATCTGTGTTTTGATGTGATCCATAAATCAGGCCGGCCTTTATCTAAGCAATGACAAACAGTTTGCGGTCAAACGTGGCAAAGGTTTTAGCCCCGGTGTCTGTGACCTGGAAGGATTCCGAGCATTCAAACCCGAAATTGTCCATCCACATGCCTAAAATCATGTGAAAGGTCATGCCGGGGGCCAGTTCGGTTTTGTCCCCGGGCCGCAGGCTGGCCGTGTGCTCCCCCCAGTCCGGCGGATAGTTCAGGCCCATGGAATACCCGATGCGGGATTCTTTTTCAAATCCTTTTTTTGCGATGTGTTCCCGCCACACCCGTTCCACATCTTCGCCGGTCATGCCGGGTTTGATGGTGTCCAGGGTCAGGTTCAAACCCGCCACGGTGATATCAGCCAGATCCGACAGTTTTTGGGGCGGGTTGGGTCCCAGAAACGCGGTGCGGGCAATGGGGCAGTGGTACCGGTGCCGGCACCCGGCCAGCTCCAGGTTCACTGCCTGGTTGGCCTGGTAGGGATCATCCGTCCAGGTCAGGTGGGGGGCCGAGGTTTTCTCGCCCGTGGGCATCATGGGCACGATGGCCGGATAATCCCCGCCGAATTCCCGGGTGCCTGATGCCTGGGCCTGGAACACCGCAGCCACGGCATCGCATTCCCGTTTTCCCGGCACCAGGTTTTCCAATGCCGTGGCCATCACTTTTTCCGCGATTTTACCGGCCTGGTTCATCAACGCGATTTCCGCATCTGACTTGATGATGCGTACCCAGTTCACCAGCAGGTTTGCGTCTGCCAGGGTGTCTTTTCCCAGGGTTTTTTTCAGTTCTGCATGGCTTCGGGCCGTGTAGTAATAAGCATCTGTTTCCACGCCGATGGTTTTGTTTGCCCAGCCTTTTTCTTTGATCACATCCCCCATGAAGTTCATGGGGTGTTTGACCGGAGACTGGACATAATCATCCGGGTATCCGATCATGTTTTCTTTTTTGATAAACGCGGTATGCACGGCCCCGTTGACATCCATGTTCCGGCCGATCCATACGGGTTCCTCCTGATCATCAATCACCAGGACGGCCTGGGGCACGTAAAAAGACCAGCCGTCATACCCGGTGAGATAGTTCATGTTGGCCGGATCACACACCACCAGCAGCTCGATGCCTTTTTTTGCCATGGCGGCCTTGGTCCGTTGGATGCGGTCCAGGTATTCCGTGCGGGAAAACAGGGTCATTTGGGCACTCCTTTTTCTATGCGGTTCAAAGCTTCCTTTAAATTGGCGGAACTCGTGGCAAAGGAGATTCTGACATATCCTTCGCCGTTTTCCCCGAAAATGGATCCCGGCACCATGGCCACTTTGTGTTTTTCCACCATATGCCTTGCAAACTCCCAGGAGGACATGCCGAATGAGGAGATGTTGGGAAACGCATAGAACGTGGATTCCGGTTTAATGCAGGAGATCCCTTTGATGCTGTTCAATCCGTTGATCACCAGATCTCTGCGTTGGGCATATTTTGTTACCATCTGTCTGACACAGTCCTGGGATCCTTCAATGGCGGCCAGGGCCGCCCGCTGGGTCATGCTGGGAACCCCGGATACCATGTGTTCCATCAGCTTTTCCATTTCGGCGATAATGGATTTATGGGCCGCCACATACCCCACCCGCCAGCCGGTCATGGCATAGGATTTGGACAGGGTGTAAATGGAGACCGTGAGATCCTGCATCCCGTCCAGGCTGCCCATGGACACATGGTCGTTGTTGTCAAACAGAATATGTTCATACGGCTCGTCGGAAATCACCATGATCCCGTGCGTCTGACACAGGGCCGCCACCTGTTCCAGGATATCCCTGTCAAACACGGCACCCGTGGGGTTGGACGGGGTGTTGAGGATAAACGCCTTGGTTTTCGGGGTAATGGCCTTTGCCACCTCTGTGGGGTCGATCTTGAACCGGTTTTCCTCTCGGGCCGGAATGCGCTTCGGCACCCCGCCGAACAACCGGATCTGGGAGTAGTAATCATATCCCGGGTCCACCACCAGTACCTCATCGCCTTGGTTCAGCAGATGCAGCATGATGTTGAAGATCCCCTGCATGGCCCCCACGGAGATAAATATTTCCGATTCCGGGTCCGCCTGGATCCGGTTTTCCCGTGCCAGTTTTTTGGCCACCGCAGTTCTTAAATCCGCAAATCCGCTGGCCGGAGGATACCGGGTGTATCCCTGGTCCAGGGCAATTTTGGCTGCCTCCCTGATATGTTCCGGGGTGTCGAAATCCGGCTGGCCGATGCCTAAGTTCACCACGCCGTCGATCTGGTCGGCCAGAGCGAACATGATGCGGATGCCCGACCATTCCACGCCCTGGTTTCTGGTTGCCAATAATTTTTCGATATCCATGATTCGTTTCCTGCTGTGGTTCAGGGTTTGGTTAATACCAGGTCTTGGGCCCCTTTGGGGGAAGTCTGCATCTCAGGTGCGTGCCGTTCCATCAGTTCCATGACAATGGAAGCGATCTTCACTTTTTCCTTGATAAACCCGGCATGCCATTCTTCGGTCACCCAGGGCATGTAAATATCGCCTTCCGCAGTGCCGGGTTCGAATTTAAAATAGCACGGGGACGCCACTTTTGCAATTTCCGGACATTCATACCCCCTAAAGTTGCCCCCAAAAGAATTGACGATAATGGTATAGATGTCCAGAGGAATATCCACGGCTTTGCGAATGGAAGACAGAATGGGCAGGGATACATCGGAAATCGGATTCAAAGAGTTGGCCCCCATGCTTTCAACGACCTTGGCACCGGCGGCGGAGCAGTATCCGCCGAACACGGAAAACTTGAATATGGTCTCTTTGGGGATCAGCCCCTGTTCCCGCATTTTGTTGAGGATAAAAAGCACGCCTTCGTCGTACACCAGAAATCCCCGGAACCCGGCGTCGATGTTGCGCATGATATCAGCGATGTGAAAAGAGATGTTGTCGGATCCTCTGAGGCGGAATCCCTGCATCTGGCCTTCACTGGTGGCCATCTCCTTGGCGCCGGTATCCCAGCCCTTGCGGTGTCCCACGGTCATGATCACTTCAATATGAGCGTCTTTGGCCATCTGGGCCATGTCTTTGAGTTCGGCAAAATCGCAGTACGTGGAGCCGCCCACGGCAGCTATGGCCCGGTGGATGACGATATTTCTGCGGTCGGCTTCCTTGATCATGGCGGCCATGGTGGTGGCCCGTTCCACGCCGGCGATTTCAATCCTGAAATTGGCGCCGTCTGGAAACGCTTTGCCCGAGGGTGCCAGGTCATATCCGTCCCGCCCGGGGATTCCCTGTTTTTCCATGAAGTCTCTGATTTTGTTCAACACGTCGCTCATTGGTAGGGTCCTTTATATGAAAGTTTTAAGTGTTAAGTTTTAAGCAAATACCTGACGGCTGAATGCGTATGTTTTCATCATTTGTTGTGCCTGCCAGGACGTGGGTGTTATTTTAAAAGTGTTCTGAGCTTGTCCAGTTCTCCCTCTTTCATTTTGTATGTATGCTCCGGTGCGGGAAATTTGCCTTCCAGCACATCGGTGCGATAGGCGGAAAACGCCTGAATCGTTTTTTCGCCCAGGCTTTCATATTTTTTGACAAATTTGGGGGTGAACGCCTGGAACACGCCGGCCACGTCCGCGGAGATCATGAGCTGGCCGTCGGCCTCGATGCCGGCCCCGATACTGTACACGGGAATGGTCAACGTGTCTCTGATGATCCCGCATACCTCCGGGGGCACGGCTTCCACCAGCAGGGCAAAGGCCCCGGCATCCTGGATGGCTTTAGCATCGGCAATGAGTTCTCGGGCGGCTTCGGCCGTCCGGCCCTGGGCCTTGAATCCCCCCAGTTGTCCGGAACTTTGAGGGGTCAACCCGATATGACCCATCACCAGCATGCCGCCGTCGGCAATGGCCTGGATCTGGGGACACACCCGTTTGCCGCCTTCCAGTTTGATGGCATCCACCCCGGCTTCCTTGTGAAACCGGCCGGCGTTTCGGACTGCTTCGGGCACGCTGACCTGGTAGGACAAAAACGGCATGTCGCCGATGACAAACGTGCCGGGCGCGCCCCGGCGAACGGCTTCGCTGTGCACGATGCACTGGTCCATGGTCACAGGCACCGTGCCTTCATAGCCGTATACACACATGCCCAAAGAGTCCCCCACCAGGATCATGTCCATGCCTGCGGCTTCGGCAAAGGTGGCGTTCCAGTAATCATAGGCCGTGATCCAGACGATTTTTTCACGGGCTTGTTTTTTGGACTGAAGGTCCCATCGGGTCAGTTTTTTCTTTTTCATGTTGCCTCCAAAAAATATTCAGAATATGTCACATATAACGTGACGACTGTTTTTATGGTGTGACAGTTAAGTGATAAAAAAAAATCCCCGGCGTTGTCAAGGATTTTATTATATTTTTTTAAAGAGAATGAAAAGTGGGAAATGAAAGACAGGTGGGCCGGGGAATCTGTTCCGGATCAACTGCCCATCTTGTGGGACAGGTCTTCAGACACCTTGAGAATCTGGGGTTTAATTTCTTCCAAAGCCCGGTGGGTCAGGCGCATGGCCGGTCCGGAAATGCTGATGGCATAGGCAGGATAATGGTTGTGATCAAAGATGGGGGCCGCAATGCAGCGCAGCCCGATGGTCATCTCTTCATCGTCAATGGCAAAGCCGTTTTGGCGGATCCGGGACAGCTCCCGGAGAATCTCATCCTTGTCCGTGATGGTGTTGGGGGCCAGGGGCCTTCGGTCCACGGTATTTAAATAGTGATCCAGTTCATGGTCCGGCAGAAAGGCTAGAATGGATTTTCCCAGGCCCGTGCAGTAGGCCGGGGCCTTGTCCCCCAAAGCGGAGTCCATGCGGAGCACTTCCAGGCTGTCGATTTTGTCGATGTGGACAATCGCCTGGTTTTTAAACAGCCCTAAGTTGATGGTTTCCTTGTACAGCATGGACAGCCGGTGCATATGGGGTTTGGCCATGCGGCGGATCTCAAACCGGTCCGCCACTTTCTGGGCCAGGGCCATGATTTTCAGGGTGGGCTGATATTTGTTGCTGCTGTTTTTTTCCACATATCCTAAGTCTTTCAGGGTGGAGATGAACCGGTGGCTGCCGGCCCGGTTGGTGTCCATGAGCCGGGCTGCTTCGCTGACGCTCAACTCCCCGTGGGCTGCCAGAAGCTCCAGCATCCGGACCCCTTTTTCAAGGGAGGCGATGTTGTAATATTTTTTTTCCGCCATGATTTTTCACGTTGCCCGTGTCAGTTCACTCAAACAAATTGTCACGCATTAAAAGACGAATGTTTTAATACGTGACAATTATTATGGCAACTAGGTGTCCCCTGTCAAGGAGAAACCGCTATATTCCTTCCAGGGCCTGTGACAGGTCCGCGATCAGGTCCTTTGAATCCTCAATGCCCGTGGAATACCGGACCAGGCCTTCGGGAATGCCCATGGCGGCCCGCTCTTTGGCCGTGCATTCCACATGGCTGGTGGTGGCCGGCATGCCCACCAGGGTTTCCACGGCGCCTAAGTTGGCGGCGGCATGGGCAAATCTGAGACGGGGCAGAAGCCGTTTGACCGCTGCCAACGTATTTTCCTTGAGTTCAAAACTGAGCATCCCCCCGAAGCCGCGCATCTGCCGGCATGCGATCTCATAATTGTCATGGGTTTCCAGGCCCGGATAATAGACCCGGCCCACAGACGGATGTTCGAAAAGAAACCGGGCGATGTCCAGGGCGCTCTGGTTCTGCCGGGCCACGCGAAGATGCAGGGTTTTCATGCCCCTGAGCAAAAGATATGCGGCCATGGGATGCAGGGTGGCCCCGTTGATTTCCCGGAAATGGTAGATTTTTTCAACCAGGTCCTTATTCCCGCAGATCACCCCGCCCAGGGCATCGGCATGGCCGCCCAGGAATTTGGTGGCGCTGTGGAGCACCAGGTCGGCACCCAGCTGCAGGGGGTTTTGGTTGATGGGCGTGGCAAAGGTGTTGTCCACAATGACAATGGCACCGGCTTTTTTGGCTGCGGTACTCAGCCGCTCCAGGTCCAATATTTTGATGGTGGGGTTGGTGGGGGTTTCCAGGTACACCAGTTTGCAGCCTTTGGCGATCTCCACTTCAATAGCCTCATGGTCTTCGGTGTCACACAAGGTGGCATCCACGTTGAACCGGGGCAGAAATTCAAAAAACAGCTTGCTGGTTCCGCCATAGGTGTCTTTAATGGATACCACCCGGTCCCCGGCACCCAGCAGCCCGAACAACGCACTGCTGATGATGCCCATGCCCGTGGCCGCACTGGTGGCGGCCTCTCCTCCCTCCAGGAGCCGCACTTTTTCCTCAAACGCCTGGACTGTGGGATTGGTGTTTCTGCCATAGATGTGGCCGGGTTTGTTTCCCTGTGCCACCTGCATCCAGTCATCCATATCACGGTATCCGAAAGACACACTGTGGACCACGGGTACCTGGGTGGCGCCCTGCATCCATGATTGTTCCTCTCCGCCCCAGACGGCCTGGGTATCCATATTTATTGGATTGTTCATCCGTTCTCCTTATGATAGTAAATTCTGTTTTTTTATGGTTTGTTCAAAACAGCACCCGGGGTTATACTGTTTTTGGGGGGCAAAGTCCAGCCTATCCGGATGGCCCAAATTCACCGCCTATTTTTTTCAGACCCCTCCGAAGAGCATTTTGGGGATTTTTTTCACCGGCCAGGGTCAGATTCGCAAGATTTTTCGGCCGGCTGATTCTTTGGAGTGAGATTCAGGGTATTCGAGCCTGATTT
>JAIPDL010000143.1 GCA_021737695.1 Desulfotignum sp.
TAAGATCTCTCCAGGATGAACAGGGGGTCTTTTTAAAGGGCGGTTAACTGAATATTCAACCATAATTTTACCTCAATGATATTGTTCAAGATCGATTTTTGATGCATCACTATTCTCCCATTCAAAAGTAATACACCATGGGCCATTGACATGTATGCTATAGCGCTTTGGAACTCCTTGCAATCCGTGGAAATCAAAACCAGGAACATTCAATTCATTCAAAGCTTCTGCCTGATCTAAAGCGTCTAAACGGCGAAGCGCCCTGGATTGGAGATCCTGTCTTACTTTTCGCGAACGGCCACGTTCAAATAACTCAGCAAGCCCTTTATGTTTAAAGCTTTTAATCACACCCTTGAATGTATCATGCATTGTTACAATGTCAACAAATATGTTACACTTTTCTGCCCGGAAAAAGCCATATGAAAACGACATATTGTCCCTGCCGGATACTGAAAGACTTCGACTTTCTAAATGGTTTGCTGAATATGAATCCTGACGCTGTTTACCCATTTTGCCACTTATGGCAAAATGGGTAAACAGCGATTTTTTGACAGATTTTTCCATCCCGCAGACGGCGCAGAAGCACTGCTGACAAGGATCTCTGGTTTGGTCACAGCCGCTGGTAAATGCAAATGATTTTGACCGGTTCCAGGCACTTCAATGGGAAATCAAGGACGGCACCCGGCCGCCCTGAGGTCAGCCGGCTCATGAAAATCCTTTGGGCGCATCTGCTGCACAGGTCCCGATGCTGCGGGTGATACCGGCCGCTCTTTTAATGGAAGGTATCCGCGGCCCTCTCTCAAAATCGCAAAGGCTTGCCGGGGTAATTCCGAGGATCTTAGCAAACTCCTTCCGTGTTCTTCCACCCATGCCCATACCAATCATTTTTGAATCTTGCTTTATCCCGTGATTATGATTAAAATAGCCATATGAATACGACAGCCCTTGGAAAGAGGGCATGACATTTTGCGTAAAGGCAGGCTCAGCATGAACACCACTATAGAAAAAATTCAAGACGACATATTGTCCCTGCCGGATACTGAAAGGCTTCGACTTTCTAAATGGTTTGCTGAACTGGAAGGAGAAGTTTGGGACATAGAAATTGAAAACGATTTCAAGGAAGGCGGCAGAGGCATAGATCTGCTGAATCGGATAAAGTCAGATTTTTTAGCCGGCAACTGCATGAAATGGGATTAAGGTCTTTCACGCATTCGGATTTCTGGGCATGCTACCATAGACTTCCCAAACAGATTCAGAATCTTGCTGACAAAAAATTTGAGCTTTTCAAACAAGACCATACCCACCCTTCACTGAATTTCAGCAAGAAAGGTTCAGTCTGGACAGTAAACATCGGTTATCACTACAGGGCTCTGGCTTATAGGGAAGACATGAATGTTGTCTGGTTCTGGATCGGGTCCCATGAAGATTACAACAATCTCATGAACAGGGTTTAAACGGAACGAAGAATTCAGGAGAACCCTGCGGGATTCCGCCGGTGTGATCGTCGGGATCACCTGGGCCTCGCTAAATATCACCGGGCGTTATCGTTATGTATTGTATCTGACTATGGATCCTGACGCTATTTACCCAAAATGTTAGAATTTACCAAATGGGTAAACAGCGATTTTTTGACAGATTTTTCCACCCCGCAGGTGGCGCAGAAGCACGGCTGAAAAGGATCTCTGGATTGGTCACAGCCGCTGGTAAATGCAAATGATTTTGACCGGTTCCAGGCACTTCAATGGAAAATCAAGGACGGCTCCCGGCCGTCCTGAGGTCAGCCGGCTCATGAAAATCCTTTGGGCGCATCTGCTGCACAGGTCCCGATGCTGGAACCCATAAAGCTGGCAGCACTCATCTTTTTGGTGACTTCATGACTATCGCATGCCGGGCAAACGATATCCGGTTCATCTCCGGCAAACACCAGTTTTTCAAATTCATGGGAACAGGTGTTGCACTGGTATTCAAAAATCGGCATCTGGCTCCTCCGGGGTTTTGAAAAATAATTATCCAGGTTGACAGTATTCTTGACAGTTAAATTCCATGGTAATCATTTTTTGTTTTTATGCAACCGAAACTGTATAATCCAGATCCGCGGCCCTGAGCATGTCCTGAATCGCAAGTTTGACCCAGGTTTTTTCCGGCATACCGATGCTGCGGGCGATACCGGCCGCTCTTTTAACGGAAGGTATCCGCCGCCCTCTCTCAAGATCGCAAAGGCTTGCCGGGGTAATTCCGAGGATCTTGGCAAACTCCTTCTGAGTCATCTCTTCACATTTTCTGTGGGACCACAACGCCCAGCCAAACGTCAGCTGGCCATACTCTTTTTCGATTTCCTTGAGGCCGTATTCATCTTTTTCGTTGTTTTCAATAGTCATGTTTGTTCACCTCAATCACCTCAATTACAATTTTATCCTTCCGCTCAACATAAAAAGCCCGGTATGCCCTGGACAGCCGGATGGAGCGTTGTCCTTTCCTCGGGTGCCCCAGGGGCTCATCGTGATATCCAGGGACCCTTCGTATTTCGGCAATTCCGTGTTCTTCCACGCCTTTCATCCAAGTGATCAGCTTACCACGGATGTAATTCGGTATTTTTTTTAATTGCCGCCGGGCTTTTTTATTTAATAGCTGGAGAGCCCCATGGATATTCGCTTTGCACCCCACAACCTGCAACTGGAAAGCCCGGATGCGTTTTCCCGGAAGAAGAGGGATGGCAGACCAGGTTGATTTTCAGATTTTTCCCCCTTGGTTTCAACGAGGTGGTCACCCTGACCCGGACCCTGAAAAGACCACCACCCGGTTGCGGCCGGCCTGTTTCGCCTGATACATGGCATCATCCGCCATTTTGACCATCCGGTCGGCCATGTCGGCTGTGTTTTGGTCTGTCATATGCAAAGATGCGACCCCGAAGCTGGCGGTCACATGAATCGGAGATCGATCCGGCGAGGTGAACGCCTGACGTTCAATGGCGGCCCGCAGTTTATCCGCCGTCACCCTGGCGGTCTCCTTTTCGGTTTCCGGCAGCAGCACCACAAATTCTTCGCCGCCATACCGGGCCACAATATCGGCACTCCGGGTGTTGGACCGCAGGATGCTGCCAATGGCCCTGAGCACCTCATCACCCGTCTGGTGGCCGTACCTGTCATTGATGCGTTTGAAATGATCGATATCCATCATGAGCAGGCTCACGGGATGGCCATACCGCCGGGCCCGGGCAATCTCCTCATCCAGCCTGGCATGAAAATGCCGGCGGTTGAACACCTGGGTCAGATCATCCGTGATGGACATTTTTTCAATGGTGTTGTAAGCCTTTGAAAGACTTCCGGCCAGTCGTGAAATCAGAAACAGAACAATCCCCAGCAACACCAGAGAGGCGGCAATACCCAGACCGATAAAACCAAACCGGTTTCGGGCCATTTTTTGTTCTGTCTCGCTCACATCAAAAGTCACGCTGATGCCGCCCCGGACATCTCCGATCCTGTACCCCTGCTTTTCATGGCAGGGCATGCAGCTGTGTTCCACATGCAGCGGCGCCATATACCGGTAAATGGATCGCGTGTTGTCTTTTAGCAGGACATACGTTTCTGTGTTTCCATCTTCAAAACCGGACAGGGCCGATCTTTCAAAGTCATCCGGGGCATTGTCCGGGTTCAAAGGAATAAGGCTGGTAATGTGATAAACGAAATCCCCGGACTGCCGGGCGTATTCAGAAATTTCCCGGGTCATCAGGGCCGGGTTTTTCATGGTATAGACGGTCCCGTCCTTTGCTGTGATATCCGGGTTTTCCAGATAGGGGTTGGATGGATTGTCCGGGCCTTTTTTGACGAACACCCCGCCATGCTCAGCATTCCATCTCCGGGTCAGAACGATGTTCTTGAAATGGGCCCGGGCCGTGGTCAGGTATTGTTCAGAGATCAGCCGGTCTGTCTGAACGGCAAATCCGATGAATATGCCCACGAGAAAAAGGACGACAATGAGGCTCATATTAATGAAAAACCGCTTCCACAGATGTTGCTTTTTCATTGCAGGTACGGGGATTTCCGCCATGTCTCCACCTTATTGCACAATTTGATATTTAAAGGTCATAGAGCTATCACTTGTCTGGTATAATAACCGGGATGATATTTCTCTTGTTTTTTCTATAGATTCGAAAGTCACTATCCAATGTGCAAACGGTACTTTCTGATATTTGCTCAGACAGTCTGACCAGACAAGCATCAGCAAGAGACATTGGAACGTTTCTGTATTTTTGCCCATTCATGATAAGAATCATTTTTGTTGAGAAATGCGACCAGTGGCCCGGTATCAACAATGACCCTTTTCTGTTTCATGCGCAGTATCCCTCCAGATAATCTTTATTGATTGAGATATCTGAGGGTGCCTCGATACTGCCGGCCAAATCTTCAGACAGATCCAAAATTGATCCTTCAAATGTAATATTATCCTTTGAAAAGTATTCTGACAGTGCAATACGTACAATTTCCGATTTGCTCAGGCCTTTTTGTCTGGCATAACTGTTGAGTTGTGTATTTAGAACGTCAGGAACTTTTAAAGTCAATGTACTCATTGTTACTGTCCTTACGGGGTATTTCTTACCTGTCAACAAGCTAATATTTTGATTTATATATGTCAATGGCACTCTCTTAATCAATCTCCCACCGGCATGAAAATTTGCGGTGACAGGCTTTGAGGTTGCAATGGGTTTCATGGGTCAAAAAGGTTCAAATCCGGATAATGCTTTTGGGCGCATTCCCGGCAGATACTGTGGCTGAACTCTGTGTCCGTGTTTTCCCGGATATAGGTTTCGAGTTCACTCCAGTAACCTTTGTCATCACGGATTTTTTTACAATGCATGCAGATGGGCAAAAGGCTTTTCAGCTGCCTGATCTTTGCCAGAGCCTGGTTGAGCTCTTCGATCACCTGGTCCCGCTCCCGTTCCGCGGTCAGAATCCGCACCATGGCATTGATCCGTGCGATCAGTTCCCGGTTGGATATTGGCCGGGCGATATAGCCGTCCGCACCGGCATCCAGTCCGTCGGACTGCTGGTCCGAGGAGGTTCTCATGCCGGAGGTCAGAATCACGAACGTGCCGTCAAAAAGCGGGTCCGACTTGATCTGCCGGCAAATCTCCGTGCCCATGATATCCGGCAGTACCACATCCAGAAGGATGATGTCCGGTTTCTGCTCTCTGGCTGTTTTTATGGCCGCTTCCCCCGTGGACTCTTCCATTACCGTGTATCCGGCTTTTTTCACCAGCCGGGTGGTAGCGAACAGCACATCCGGGTCATCATCCACAATCAATATTTTTATCGGCTGAGTCATAACAGGTTTACTCCTCTGGTATTTCAAATTGGCAGCGCTGCGGCAGGGTCACCGTTATGGTGGTACCGCGGTCCGGTGCGCTGTCCACATGCAGCTTGCCGTTGTGGGCTGTGATGATCTTGTGGGTGATCATCAACCCGAGACCCGTGCTCTTTTCACCGGCCGTTTTTTTCGTCCGGGTTCTGCCGAACGGGGTGAACAGTTTTTCCATGTCCTGGCGGGACATTCCCGGTCCGTTGTCTTCCACGGAAAACATGAGATGGTCCGGCCGGCAGAAAAGCCGGACCCGGACGGTGTCTCCCTGTCTGCTGTAATCAATGGCGTTGGAAACCAGGTTGGTGACAGCCTGTTCGATTTTGGGGGCATCAATGACGACAGGCTTTTGGCACGGGTCCATGTCCACCTGGAGATTCACCCCTTTCTTTCTGGCCTGCAGCCGGTTGATCTCCAGACTTTTGGACAACACATTTGGCATATCCGCAGGCTGAAGGTTCAGGTCAAACCGTCTGGCTTCAATGGCGCTGACATCCAGAAAATCATCCACCAGATGTTTCATGAACAAAGACCGGTCATGGATGGTACTCAAAAAATTTTGATGTTCCGGCTCCAGATCCCGGGCCGCTTCATCCAGCAGGAATTCGCTATAGGTGAGAACCAGTCCGATGGGTTTTCTCAGGTCATGGGCCGCCATGCCCAGAAACTGATTTTTTTCCTGGTTCAGCCGGGCCAGTTCGGCATTTTGTTTGTGAAGCCGGCGGGTCAGGTTGTTGAGTTCCTGATTCAACGACAGCAGCTGTTTTTGCATGCGCGCCAGTTCCCGGGCATCCAGACGGCCGAAAACCAGGATCCGGTTCTGTACCTGCTCAAAATAGAAATCATAGCTCTGGGGGGGTCCGGCTGCCGTTTTAATGTTGAGAAGATGGGGACCACTGCGTGCCTGGACCAGATCCATAAGATTGAATGTGCCGGCAAAATCCACCACCAGGTCTGAAAAAGCGGTGTCATTTTCCCGGCACCCGGTGAGAGACCGGACGGATTCATTGGCCTCAAGGATACGCCCGTCACAAGACAGCACAAAAAACAGATCCTGTGATTGTCGTTGGACATAACCGTATGCAGCCTGTTCTCGGGTCTCCCACATCATTTTTTATGCTGTAATCAGTGAGGTGAGCCGGTCAAGGGATGGGACATACGTCGTTCCCGAATATTGTCTGGGGATCTCGGTGCCGCCCCAGTTGAATGCCTGCCCCCCCACAAGGATATCCAGATGATGGAAATTTCCCCGGATGGCCGCCAATCCGGATTTCAGTGCCGGCATGTTGAAATAGACGCTCACAGACAATCCCACCAGGTCGGGTTTTTCATCCTGGATGTGGGCCAGCATGTGATCCACCGGGGTGTTGGCTCCTATGAACTGGCTGTCCCATCCGTTGAGTTCAAACATGTCTGCCACCATTTTGCCACCGATCTGGTGAAATTCGTTGGCCGCACAGGAGATCACCACTTTTCTGTCGTTCCCGGAATCGGAGACGGCTCTGTCAAACAACCGGGGATAGACCAGGTTCAGCAATCCTTCCGTGATGGCGGTCACCAGATGTTCCTTGGCCACGGATATTTTATTGAATTCCCATAAACGGCCCACCTCATACAGACTTTTTTGAAACAGGTCGGCATACAGCGTCCTTATCTCGATATTCCGGTCCAGCAGCTGCTGCACGATGCGGGCGCATTCCCGGCGGTTTCCGTCTAACAGCAGGGTCAGGTATTTCTGGTACAGCGCTTTTGTGATCATTTCTGTGTTCCTGTCCCATGAAGGTGATCCATGCTGTTTGAGACAGACTCTGGCAGATCCGTGTCGGTAATGGCGGTAAACACCGGGATGTTGACAATCAGCCAGTTATAAAAAGGATAAATTTGTTGCCACGCATCTTCGGACAGCTCTTTTTGCAGCAGGTCCACCCATATGTTGAGATTGGCGGCCCAGTATGTGGTTTGAAACCCATGGGACCGGTAGGCCCTGAATACCCAGAGCACGGTTTCCACAAACACGGCAGGCTGGTAATCAGAAAACAGCTATAGGCCCAAAATTCAGTTGGATGCTATAATATCAATATGTTACAAGCCATAAGGATGCCATACTTTATCATAACCTTATGAACACTTTACTTATTCTCAATTTGGCCGATACGAAACAAAAACTGACAAAAGTA
>JAIPDL010000003.1 GCA_021737695.1 Desulfotignum sp.
CAGCGGCTTCTGGACAATGTGGCCCATGTCCGGGAAAAAACTCCGGTTCCCCTCAAGCAGCTCAACCTGCTGTTTACGCGCCATATTGCCATGCTCAGCGAAAACCAGGCCATCCCCCATGTGGTGTTTTCCGATGCCGTATACAACGGCCAGCCTGACCGGAAAGCCAAAGTCGCACAGATTATCACCACCTACCTCAAAGAGGTCGAAACCATCATTGACTCCGGCCGTGAGAACGGCACCATTTGCAAAGAGATGTCCCCTGCCACGGCATCGGTCATGTTTTTAGGCATGATCATGCCGGCGGCGGTTCTCTGGAATGTGTCAGAAGGAACCTTTGATATGGCCGCCCACATCAACACGGCCTGGCCGGCATATGAACGAAGCATTACCGCGCAGACCCTGAAAGAGGCATCATGAAACAGATCATTTACAGACTGGGAAAAGTGCTGCTGGTCCTGTTGCCCGTGGCCGCTGCATCAGGGATAACGATGTATCTGGTGACCCACAAACCGGGCCCGTCACAGAAACCGGCCACCGAATCGGTCCAGACCCTGCGGGTGATCCCGGCCCCCGTGGTGGACCTGGTGCCCCGGGCCCACGGATACGGGGTGGCGGAACCCGTGCGGGTGTGGGAGGCCGTATCTGAAGTCAGCGGCCGGGTGACCGCCATCCACCCGAACCTGCAGACCGGGCAGTTGATCAAAAAAGACCGCCTGCTGGTACACATCGACCCCACGGAATACCGCCTGACAAAGGCCCGCCTGGAAGCGGCCATTGCGGAAACCCGGGCAAAAATCGCAGAACTGGATCAGAACGAAACCAATACCCGGCAGATGGTGGCCATTGAAACCCAGTCCCTGGCCCTGTCCCAAAAAATGCTGGAACGAAAACAGCAGGTGGTTGCACGCAATGCCGTATCCCAGGATGCGGTGGACCGGGAAGAAAAAAATTTTCTGGCCCAGAAACAGGCATTACAGCACCTTAAAAACACCCTGGCCCTGATCCCTTCCCAGCGAAAGGCCCTGGGTGCGGCCCTGGATCTGAACCAGGCCAGCCTCGAACAGGCCCAGATCGATCTGGAAAAAACGCAGATCCATGCCCCGTTTGACTGCCGTCTGGCCGATGTCAATATCGAACCCGGCCAGTTTGTGGGAGCGGGCCAGGCCCTTTTCAAGGCCCATGGCACCGATGCCACCCAGATCAATGCCCGGTTCCGCATGGAAACCCTGCGGCATCTGCTGGGAAGCCATGCAAAAACTCAGCTCCTGGGTCCGGGAGTGGACACGGACATCTTCCGGCAGTTGTTTGCCGGAATCAATGCAACGGTCACTTTGCAGAACACGGACTGGTCTGTCACATGGGAGGCGCGGGTTGACCGGCTCAAAGAATCCGTGTCCTCCGGCACCCGGGAAATCCAGGTGATGGTCGTGGTGGACCGGCCCTATGCGGATGCGGTCCCGGGTCACCGGCCGCCCCTGATGCCGGGCATGTTCTGCCATGTGGCGCTGACGGCACCGCCCCGGCCCGGACAGGTGGTGCTGCCCCGGACGGCGGTTCATGACGACGTCGTGTATCTGGTGGGACCGGACAACCGGCTGGAAAAAAAACCCGTGACCATGGGGTTTGCCCAGTCCGAGTTTGTCATCATTACGTCCGGTCTGTCCGGCAAAGAACGGGTGGTGGTGTCGGACCCCGCATTTGCCATTGTCGGCATGAACGTGCAGCCTGTCATGGATGATGCATTGCTGGATCGTCTGAAACACCTGGCCCGGGCCCAAGGCATCACCCCATGATCCGCTTTTTTGCCGACCACCCCACCGGGGCCAATCTGCTGATGCTGGCGTTTCTCATTGCCGGATTGTTGAGCCTGCCCCATATCCTCAAGGAAACCCAGCCGGATTTTGCCCCCACGGAAGTGGAGATCCGCATCAAATACCCCGGAGCCACGGCCGGAGAAGTGGAGGAAGTGATCTGCCAGCGGGTGGAAAATGCCGTTGACGGCATCAATTATGTCAAAGAAATCCGGGCCGATGCCAGGGAAGGCCTAGCCGTCATTGTGGTTGAAATGGCTTCTGCCGGCGATATTCAGACATTTATCCGGGAGATCGATACCCAGATCAATGCCATTGATGATTTTCCCAAAGAAGTGGAACTGCCCGTGATACAGGAGCTGGGCCGAACCGATCCCGTGCTGTCCGTGCTGGTGTCCGGCCCCATGGATCTGCCGGATCTCAAGGCCTATTGTGAAGATGTCAAAGACCGGCTCCAGGAATCCGGCGTGGCCCTGGTGACCATCCAGGGGTTTTCCGATCACCAGCTGCGGATATCACTGTCTGACGCCGCCTTGCGAAAAACCGGACTGACCGCGGCCCGGGTGGCGGAACAGATCGCAGCCAAAAACAAAGATATCCCCCTGGGCCTGCTGGAAACCCGGGAACAAGATATCCTGCTCAGGCTGGTGGACCAGCGCCGCACTGTGGCATCTTTGGAGAACCTGGTGATTTTCGCCACCCCTGAAGGCGGGGAAATCCGCCTCAAAGATATCGCCACCGTGACGGACCTGTTTGAATTTCCCGAAGAAAAAATCATGATGAACGGGCAGCTGCAAGCCCTTCTGGCCATAGAAAAATCCAAGACCCAGGATGCCGTTCAGGTGGCCAAAAAAGCCAGGGCGTTTATATCTGAAGAGCGGGACCGGTTTCCCCAGGTCACCCTCACCCTCACCCAGGACCACACACAGATTCTCACCGACCGCCTGAACATGCTGGTGAAAAACGGGATCCAGGGGATTTTGCTGGTATTTGCCTTTATGTGGCTGTTTTTCAACATCCGGATCTCGTTGTGGGTGGTGATGGGACTGCCGGTTTCCTTTCTAGGCGCTTTTATCCTGGTGCCCCACCTGGGACTGAGCATCAACATGTTCACCATGGTGGGCATGCTCATGGCCATCGGCCTGCTCATGGATGATGCCATTGTGCTGGCGGAAAACATCATGGCCCACCGCCAGACCGGCAAGCCGCCCCTGACCGCAGCCGTGGACGGGGTCAGGGAAGTGGGGGCCGGGGTGATCTCCTCGTTTATCACCACCATCTGCATTCTGGGCCCCCTGGCCTTTATCGGCGGCCAGATCGGCCGGGTCCTCAAGGTGGTGCCCATGATGCTGATCCTGGTGCTGGCCATCAGCCTCATCGAAGCGTTCTGGATCCTTCCCCGGCACCTGAATCATGCCATGCATCAGTTTGACCTGAATCAGCCCAACCGGTTCCGCCGGGCGTTTGACCGGTTTTTTGACTGGGTGCGCACCCGGGTGCTGGGACGGATCATCCGGACCCTGCTCATCTGGCGGTATCTGGTGGTCACCGGGGTGATGGGGCTGTTGATTCTGTCCGTGGGCCTGGTGGCATCCGGAAAAATCAAGTTCCAGGGATTTCCCGAACTGGAAGGAAATCTGGTCACGGCCCAGTTGCTGATGCCCCAGGGGACCCCGCTGCCCGTCACCGAAAACAGGGTATCCCGGATCCTGGATGCCCTGTCCCGCACCAACCAAAAATTTTCTTCTGACCAGCCCGGCGGCCGGGATCTGGTGGAAAACACCTATGTCCAGTTCAACGTCAATACGGAGGCCTTTGAAAACGGCCCCCATGTGGCCACCATTTTTGTGGACCTGCTCACGGCGGAAAAACGGTCCGGCACCATTGATGCGTACCTGGCGGAATGGCGCAGACAGATCGGTGATCTGCCGGACGTGGTCAGCCTGACCTTGAGCGAACCCGGATTCGGCCCAGGCGGACGGCCCATTGAGATCCGCCTGCGGGGCAGGGATCTGGACCGGCTGAAACAGGCGGTTACTGACCTGAAAACCTGGTTCAACCAGTTTGACGGGGTGGTGAACCTGGCGGACGACCTGCGGCCGGGAAAACCCGAACTGCGCATGAAAATCAAACCCGGGGCCCACGGCATGGGATTGGATGCGGCCGAGGTGGGCCGCCAGCTGCGGGCCGCATTCCAGGGCATTGCCGCCGATGAAATCCAGGTGGGACCGGAAGCCTATGAAATCGATGTCCAGCTGGCGGACATGGACAAAAACAGCCTGCAGCATTTGGAAGATTTCCATCTGATCGGCCCGGACGGCACAAGGATCCCCCTGCCTGCCGTGATGACCTGGGAAATGGACCGGGACTGGGCCAGGATCGCCCGGTTTAACGGCATGCGGGCCGTGACCCTGAGAGGGGATGTGGATACGCGCCTGACCAACACCAAAGAACTCATGGCCCGGTTCAACCGCACCTATGAACCGGAATTGACTAAAACATATCCGGATATCCGGCTGACCATTGCCGGGTCTCTGGAAGAAACCACCTATGCCCAGAAATCGATGTTCCGTTCCATGATGATCGGGTTTATCGGTATTTTTATTCTGTTGAGTTTTCAGTTCAGAACCTTTACGGAACCGGTCATCGTGATGCTGGCCATCCCGTTTTCTTTAATCGGTGTGATCTGGGGCCACGGCCTGATGGGCGTGCCCATCTCCATGCCCAGCCTGCTGGGGTTCATTGCCTTAGGGGGCATTGTGGTCAATGATTCCATATTGCTGGTGCTGTTTTTAAAAAATGCCAGGGAACAGGGCAAATCCATTGATGAGGCTGCGGCCCGGGCCAGCCAGGACCGGTTCCGGGCCGTGCTGCTCACCTCTACCACCACCATCGCCGGTCTTTTGCCTCTGCTGCTTGAAAAAAGTCTCCAGGCCCAGATCCTGGTGCCGCTGGTCATCAGCACCTCCTTCGGGCTCATGGCCAGCACCACCATGGTGCTGCTGGTCATTCCGTGCATGTATATGATTCTGGGCGATCTGGGCATCGTGGAAAACATCTCCGTGGATCCGAATGCCGGGCCTGATGCAGATACCCATAAAAAACAGGAAACAACCCGCACAACCTGACCAAGGAGGACCCATGAAACTCAGTGCGTTCAATGAATGCCGGCAGACCATTACTGACGAGGACATTGTCGGTTCCAGAAAATATCCGGAGTTCTGCTGGTAAAAATAAGGTGATTCAACCAACCAGGTGACAGGATATGTCAAAAAACTGTTTAAAAAAATAATTTTTAAACTTATGATACTAACTTGATCCATATCAAGGAATTAACCGTTCATCTGTACTATCTTTCATCCAAGTAAAGGGCAGCCGGCTGGAAAGGCCATATGACCGGCTGACAAATACAGCAACATAACCGCAACATATAACAAGGAGGCAACACCATGTTTTGTTTTCAATGTCAGGAAACCGCCAAAAACACCGGATGTACGGTCAGAGGCATATGCGGAAAAGAAGAAACCACGGCCAATCTACAGGATCTGCTGATTTTCAACCTTAAAGGCATCTCAGTACTGGCCAAACAGGGCAAGGCCGCCGGTGTGGACCTGACTCGAGAAGCAGGCCGGTTTGTGACCAAGGCGTTGTTCACCACCATCACCAATGTGAACTTCAATGACGACAACCTGGTCAAGTGGATCAAAAAAGCCCAGGAATTCAAAAAATCATTCAAAGATCAGGTGGAAGGCAAAGTATCCGGCGCCCTGGATGACTCTGCCCTGTGGTTTTCAGACAATGAAGCGGAATACCAGGAAAAAGCCAAAAAAGTCGGGGTCCTGGCCACGGAAAACGAAGATGTGCGGTCATTAAGAGAACTGCTCGTTATCGGGCTCAAAGGCATCGCCGCCTATGCGGATCACGCCGCCATTCTGGGCGTGGAAAAAGACGAGATCTATGAGTTCATCCTCAATGCCCTGGCCTCCACCACGGAAGACCTGTCCGTGGACGAAATGGTGGGCATGGTATTGAAAGCCGGTGAATGTTCCGTGAACACCATGGCCGCTCTGGACCAGGCCAACACGGGTGCCTACGGCAATCCGGAAATCACGGAAGTCAACCTGGGCGTAGGTACCCACCCCGGCATTCTCATCTCCGGCCATGACCTTAAAGACATGGATGAACTGCTCAAACAGACCGAAGGTACGGGCGTGGATGTATACACCCACGGCGAAATGCTGCCGGCCAACTACTACCCGGCCTTTAAAAAATATGATCATCTCAAGGGCAATTACGGCAGTTCCTGGTGGCACCAGAACGAGGATTTCGAGACATTCAACGGTGCGATCCTCATGACCACCAACTGCATCATTCCCATTAAAAAGAAAAATACCTACCAGGACCGCATCTTCACCACGGGCGTGGTGTCCTATCCCGGCCTGACCCATATTCCGGACAGGGAAGACGGCAAAGCCAAAGATTTTTCCGAAGTGATTGCACGCGCCAAAAAATGCCAGGCCCCCCAGGAAATCGAAACCGGTACCCTGGTGGGCGGATTTGCCCACAACCAGGTTCTGGCCCTGGCCGACAAGGTGGTGGATGCCGTGAAATCCGGCGCCATCAAACGGTTCATTGTCATGGCCGGATGCGACGGCCGCATGAAAAACCGGGAATACTTCACGGAAGTGGCCAAAAACCTGCCCAAAGACACCGTGATACTCACGGCCGGATGCGCCAAATACCGGTACAACAAACTGGATTTAGGCGATATCGGCGGCATTCCCAGGGTCCTGGATGCGGGCCAGTGCAACGACTGCTACTCCCTGGCCGTCATCGCCCTGAAGCTCAAGGAAGTGTTCGGTGTGGGTCACATCAATGATTTGCCCATCTCCTTTGACATCGGCTGGTATGAGCAGAAAGCCGTGGCCGTGCTACTGGCCCTGCTGCATCTGGACGTCAAGGGTATCCGCTTAGGGCCCACGCTGCCGGCATTTGTGTCCCCCACCGTGCTCAATGTGCTGGTGGAAAACTTTGACATCAAACCCACGGGAGATGTGGACGAAGACATCGCCGCCATGATGGCCGGCAACTGATCCGGCCCACCTTTGAAAGACCCGTGAGTGTTTGACCGCCAACAAAAGGCGGCGGTCAAACACTCAGCCGGTTGTCTTCAGACATTTTTTGACGCAACCATCAGTTCCGGCAGAAAAATGATAATCCATTCCCAAGGAGCCATCCATGAAATCCATTGATCAGCTGAAAAATGAGCATGAAGGGATAAAAATCGTATTTCGTGTACTCAGAAAAATGTGCGAATCCCTTCAATCAAATCACACCCTTGATACCGGTCATTTTGAAGGTATCCTGGAATTTTTTGAAATATTTGTGGACAAATGCCATCACGGGAAAGAAGAAGACCTGCTGTTTCCAGCCATGGAGCAGGCCGGTATTCCCAGACAGGGTCCCATTGAAGCCATGCTGTCGGAACATACCACGGGCCGGGGCCATATCAAAGCCATCCGCCGGAAATTTGCCCGGTTCCAGTCCGGCGACACTGCGGTGTCCGAAACGCTGGCCGATGAATGCGAACAATACATCCTGCTGATGCTCGACCACATCTACAAAGAAAACAACATTCTGTATCCCATGGGCGAGTCCCGTTTTTCCCGGGAAACCGACGAAAAACTGTATCAGGACTTTGACACCCTTGAAACCGAACGAATCGGCACGGGCAGACACGACGCTTTTCATCAGATGATCGATCAATTGGCGCAAATCTATCTGGACTGATCAAAAACAGGTCCTGCCAGGCAGGTTTATCAGATGGGCGGTGCGATCGTGACCAGGATTCTCATCTTTGTATCCGATTCGACCCCGTGGGGTTCCCTGATTTCTGAAATCAGGATATCGCCTGTTTCCGCGGGGATTTTTTCATCGTTTGCAGCAAGGAACCATCCTTTTCCTTCCAGCACCTGGATGGACAATTCACCGTCCAGGTCATGGGAATGAACCGGAAACACCACCCCGGCATCCAGGTTGAAATTGATGATTTTAAAATACTCGGATGTTTCCACCAGAAAAAACCGGTTCATCACGCCGGGCTTGAATTCATTGGTTTCGCTGAGTTTAATCACACGCATGGTTTTATCTCCTTGATATTTCACTGTTTATGATTGATCCGGTTTTCCCCACAATACAGAATGATTATGAAGGTAAAAACACCCGGTTGTCAACCCTGGCGCCAAAGCTCTCCATCATCCCTGGTAAACAGATATGAATGCGAAAAACAATCCTTGACTTTTCCAGGCATGATCCCTTTAATCCTTTAGATAGCAATTCATTTACAATAAGGAGACAGTCATGCATTTCAAAATCAAAGAAAATATTTCCATGGTGGGAAAAATCGACTGGGAACTCCAGCATTTCCACGGGGAAGAGTATTCCACCCACCGGGGGTCCACTTATAACGCCTATCTGGTGAAAGATGAGAAAAATGTGATCATCGATACGGTGTGGTCCCCGTTTGCCAAAGAATTTGTGGAAAACCTCAAAAACGAAATTCCCCTGGATCAGATCGACTACGTCATTGCCAACCATGCGGAATCCGATCATTCCGGGGCTCTGCCCGAACTGATGCAGCACATTCCCGACACGCCCATCTACTGCACGGCCAACGGGGTGAAATCCCTCAAAGGCCTGTATCACCAGGACTGGAATTTCCAGGTGGTCAAAACCGGGGACAAACTCAATATCGGCTCCAAAGACCTGATCTTTATCGAGGCCCCCATGCTCCACTGGCCGGACAGCATGTTCTGCTATCTCACCGGTGACAATATTCTGTTCAGCAATGACGGGTTCGGCCAGCACCTGGCCACGGAACTGATGTACAACGACCTGGTGGACCAGGGAGAACTGTTCCAGGAGGCCATCAAATACTATGCCAATATCCTGACCCCTTTCAGTGCCCAGGTGATCCGGAAAATCAAGGAAGTCCTGGCCCTGAACGTGCCCGTGGACATGATCTGCCCCAGCCACGGCGTGATCTGGCGGCAGGATCCCACACAGATCGTGAACAAATATATGGAATGGGCCGATGCCTATGCAGAAAACCAGATCACCCTGATCTACGACACCATGTGGGAAAGCACGAGAAAAATGGCGGAAAATATCGCCAAGGGCATTCTGGCGGCGGACAGTTCCGTCACCGTAAAACTGTTCAATGTGGCCAGGTCCGACAAAAACGACATCATCACTGAAATTTTCAAGTCCAAGGCGGTTCTGGCCGGATCCCCCACCGTGAACAAGGGGATTTTGTCCGCGCTGGCCGGGCTGTTCGAAGAGATCATCGGGCTGCGGTTCAAGGGCAAAAAAGCGGCCGCATTCGGGTCCTACGGCTGGAGCGGAGAATCCGTGAAAGTACTCTCGGACAAACTGGAACAGGGCGGATTCAATTTATTGAACGAGGGATTGCGGGTCCAGTGGAACCCGGATGTCCAGGCAAAAGAAAACTGCTTCAATTTCGGGAAATCCATCGGGGAATCACTGAAATCATGACACACCAGCCGGCAACCGGCCAGAATTCTCATGGGCTGCAAGGAGAAATTGTCTGTGCCAATACCATTTTATATTGTGAAAAATGGCCGGAAACTCAGGCCTTTTACCGGACCGGACTCCAGTTGCCCGTGACCGTGTCCAAAGACTGGTTCGTGGAATTCCGGATCACGGACACGGCCCGGCTGAGCATTGCCGACGTCAACCGCACTACCCGGAATACTACCCGGGGTCAAGGACATCTCATCACCTTTCAGGTCAAAGATATGGCAGAAACCCGGTCCCGGCTGTGCCGGGCCGGGCTGACTCCCACACCGGTCACCACCCACGCCTGGGGGGCGGAAGTGATGTATCTCACCGACCCTGAAGGCAATTGTCTGGAATTCTGGCACCTACCACATGACATTGATGCATCCCGGACAATCCAATCCCTGCCATGGTAAGCCCGAAAACATTTCCCAGGCGACTTTCAAGCAGGCTGCGGTCCCCGGCAGCACAGTGACAAAAAGGACTGAACCACACCGGCTCTCTGCCAAAGAACGGCCGATCAGGGGGGACCCCGGTAATGGGGGTAAAATCAAAGATGTTAGAAGTTTCAAAGCCGGCGCTGCGCAGAATATCGGTGGCGATGATATTGGGGGCGGTGGAAATGCTGGTAAACGGACCGCCCAGCAGACATCCTGCTGTTTGACATCACCATTGTCCGCTCCCTGGCATCGGATAGAGAACTTATAAGTACCAAACCCATTTTCGTTGACATTTCAATACAAAAAACCTATGACGATCTATACAAGAGTATCCCGTATTAAGGACAGATCCGTATGGCAGAAAAACCCTCATATGAAGCGCTTGAAAAACGCGTTGCTTCGCTGGAGACGATCGCACGGCAGTTTGATCGGATGCAGGGCGAGTACAAGCAAACCCTGAACCTGTTGGAATCCCTTCTGGCATCCATCCCAACCCCCCTCTTTTACAAAGACACCCAGGGCAGATATATGGGCTGCAATCCGGCTTTTACAGAAATCATGGGGGTCACAGACGAACAGATCCGCGGAAAGACCGTCCAGGACCTGTGGCCCAGCGATCAGGCCAGAATCTATCATCAAAAAGACCTCGAACTCATGGAAAACTCCTCCCGCCAGGTGTATGAATTCGAGGTGACAGACAAGGATAGCAACACCCGGCCCGTTATATACTACAAAAATGTTTTCCGGGATGAAACCGGGAACGTTGCCGGCCTGGTGGGGGGATTTACCGATATCAGTGAAATCCGTCATGCGCATGAGGAACTCCTCCAGCGCCAGCAGTTCCTTGAAGCGGTATTGTTCCATGCGCCCGACGCTATTATCACCCTTGACGTTCACCATCGGGTCACCGGATGGAACCCGGGTGCGGTCAAGATTTTTGGATATACCTCCGAAGAAGCGGTCGGGGTTCAGCTCGACGACCTGGTGGCCAGAGGAGAACATCAGGCCGAAGCCGGTACCAAGACCCAGCGGGTATTGTCCGGCAAACGGGTCGATGCCTTCACAACCGTTCGGTACCGAAAGGACGGGACCCCCATTCATGTCGTTGCGGCCGGCTCACCCATCCTGGTCGGAGGTATGCTGAAAGGCGTTGTGGCGGTCTATACGGATATCAGCAAATATAAAAAAATGGAGCAGGCCCTTTGGGAAGCCCAGAAAATGAACGCTATCGGGACCCTGGCCAGCGGTATCGCCCATGATTTCAACAACCTGTTGATGGGTATCCAGGGGCGGGTTTCCCTGATAGAGATGGACCAGAATCCCGGCAATCCCCACTCTGAACACATCGCTGCCATCGAGGAGTACGTCAAAAGTGCCGTGAATCTGACAAAACAGCTCCTCGGGTTCGCCCAGGGGGGCAAGTATGAAGTGACACCCATCGATATCAACGAATTGATCAAACACAGTACAGCCATGTTCGGCCGCACCAGCAAGGGGATCCGCATTCAGACAAAAACCTGGCCCAAACCATTGGTGGTCGAGGCTGACAAAAGACAGATCGAACAGGTGCTGCTCAATCTCTATGTCAATGCATTACATGCTATGCCCGGTGGAGGTGAGCTCCGTTGTGAAACACATGCCATAAAGCTCGATCAGAAAACCGACCCTTCCTGCCCCGTACGGCCGGGACACTATGTAATGATTTCCATATCAGATACAGGCACGGGCATGACAAAAGAGGTTCTGAAAAAGGTGTTCGACCCTTTTTTCACAACCAGGAACAGGGGGCGGGGAACCGGACTGGGGCTTGCGTCTGCCTATGGGATCGTAACCAATCACGGCGGAATGATCACGGCAGACAGCCGGGTGGGTCACGGAAGCACCTTTACCATTTACCTGCCCGGGAGCCAGAAAAATGTCGAGTCGGAAAAGCCCGTGGAAAAAACACTGGCAGGAGGGACTGAAACCATCCTGCTGGTCGACGATGAGGCGATGATTCTTGATGTGGGCAGGGATATGCTGGAAAGAATGGAATATCGGGTTGTCACCGCCGATAGTGGTGAATCGGCTTTATCGCAGCTGTCAAAGCTGAATGGAGAAGTGGATCTGGTTGTTCTGGATCTCATCATGCCGGGAATGAGCGGCGCAAAAGTCTTTGACAAGATCCGTGAATGGGATCCGACAATACCGGTGATATTGTCCAGCGGCTACTCCATCAACGGTCAAGCCACGGAACTGCTGGAACAAGGGTGCAATGGGTTTATCCAGAAACCTTACGGCATCCGGGAGCTGGGTGAAAAAATCAGGTGTGTGCTGGACGAAAAAAACGCATCCTGATTCAAAACATAAAAACGCGAATGGAGTTTTTACGTATACAAGGTTTAAAAGTCGTCCCAAAAAGTCAATCTATCAAAATTCAGTCAGGTGCCAGCTGAAAATTCAGATTTTCAGCCCAAATTTCTGTCAACTTTTGTATCAGGAAAATATCTTCACCCTCATCAGACCCGAAAGAAGATCAAATCGAAACAACTACATTCCTTTGCCGAACGGGCAATGGGGGTAGACACATTCCGGGCAGTCCTGGCACAGACCGCCATGGCCCAGGAAGGCCAGTTCTTTTTTGCCGATATGTTCGCCGGTCAGCAGCCGGGGTAAAATGAGATCCAGCACCGTGGTCCGGTGGTGAAGTCCGCAGGCAGGCACCCCGACCACGGGAACCGTTCCGATATAGGCCACCATGACCATGGCGCCGGGCAGGGCTGCAGCCCCGTAATGCATCTCATCGGCACCTGCCCGGTGAATGCCTTTCCGGGTCACATCGTCCGGGTCCACGCTCATGCCCCCGGTGAGCAGAAGTAAATCACACCCGTTTTTGAGATGGGTCTCGACAGCCTGTTGAATCAGATCGGCATCATCCGGCGCAAACAAAATGCCGGACACCATTGATCCCAGATCTGCCAGCTTGCTTTCCAGAATCGGAGCGAATTTATCCGTGATCAGGCCGCTGAACACTTCATTGCCCGTGATCACAATACCCGCACGCCGGGAGATCAAGGGAAGGACTTTTAAAATACCGCCGTTTTGGGAGGCAATGGCTGCGGCCCGTTCCACGGGGGCTTTTTGCATCACCAGGGGAACAGCCCTTGTGGCTGCCACCTGACGCCCCCGGGTGACCCGGGTATCGCTGTGCAAGGAGGCGCACATCACCTCATCCACCATGTTGAAGGCGGCCAGAGCGGCCTTGTCCACATTCAGAAGCCCGTCCCTTTCCGCATACAGGCAGATTTTGCCTTCTTTCGGGTTATCCTGCCAGACCACCCCTTCTCCGGCCAGACCCTGCGCCAGGATGGCGGCGGCCTGGTCCTCATGGATTTCATCTTCGTCCAGGTCGATGAGATACAAATGGTTTTTCCCCAGTTTCTGCAAATGACAGATATCTTCATCACATACGGTGTGGCCTTTTTTGAACGCCGGGCCTTTGAACTCTCCCGGCCTGATTTCCGTGATGTCATGGGCCAGGGGTTTTCCCACCGCATCTGTGACACGAATTTTTTTCAACATCCTGGATCCTCCTTTTCAAATGACCGGTGACTGGTCCATATCCGGCCAGGTGATCTCCCTGGCATGGGAAAAATATCCCTGGCCGGCGCAAACCCTGCACACAGGCCGGCCATTTTCCATCCTGTGCCGGCCGTCTCTGACCACCTGGCCGCACCGGGTGCAGGTCACCTTCTGCCGGGTGGGACCGGGCAGGTCCAGTTCATCCACCGCCACATGGACGGACTGCACCCGGAACAGCACATTTTCAGGCATACGCTGATAAGCAGTCAGCTGTTGTCCTCTTTGATCTGCGATCTCCGGGGCATAGACACCACACAGATCCCGGGAGTCTTCCGTGGAAAGCACCCGAAAAGACTGCCCCGTTTCCAGGTTGACAAAGGTGGCGGCCATGATCCCGTAATCCATGAATTTGAGGCTTCGCCGGCCCAGTTTGACGCCCGTGATATGGGCCACGGCATCGGCCGTGCACCGGTCCATCTCCACATACACCAGCAGTTTTTTGATCTGCTCCCGGCAACCGGCGGGGTTGTCCAGACCGATGAGCCGGCATCCGAGCATGGCCATTCTCACCCCCACCACCTGGCCCGGGCACAGGTGCCCGTGGGCTGCGGCCGAACGTTTCAACAGGGTTTCAAAAGCGTCCATGTGGGTCCTTGATTCAATAAAGGGTTCAATACATAACGTAGACTGAGTATAAAGGCAGACCAGAGGTGCCGTCCTTGATATAGATCAAATTCCGAAAAAGTTGTAAAACTTGATCTGAATCAATTCCCGATGAATCCGGCTGTGATATGTCCATATCATAAGAACAAACATACGCTGAAAAAACTATCAAGCCAAGGGAGGAGTCGTCATGGGTGTCAATCGCCGTGAATTTATCAAAACCAGTCTGGCTGCCGGGGCGCTGACGTCCCTGGATCTGAAGTTCATGCGGTTTGCAGGGTCTGCGGCCGCCTCTGCCGGGTCCAAAGGAGAAACCGTCACCCGGACCACCTGCTCCCCCAACTGCACCGGGGCCTGCGGGTTCAACGTGCATGTCACAGACGGCCGCATCACCACCCTGATCCAGGCGGCGGACTATCCGGAAGACAGTTACAATCCCCGAGGCTGCCTGCGGGGACTGTCCATGATGAACCTGGTGTACGGCAAGGACCGGATCAAATATCCGCTGATCCGCACTGGACCCCGGGGCAGCGGCGAATTCCGCCGGGCCTCCTGGGATGAGGCCCTGGACTACACGGCGGACAAACTCAGGCAAATCACGAAAAAATACGGGTCCCACGCCATCGCCATCACGGTCCAGGTGCCCGGCACCGGCTATGTGCACAAAGGCGCGTTCGTTCGCCTGGCCGGACTGGCCAACTGGACCATCCACCACGGGTATGACCAGAACGGAGACCTGCCCATGTTCTGGCCCATGACCTTCGGGGTCCAGACCGAAGAGCTGGAATCCCTGGAATGGCCCAATGCCGGGTATACCATTGTACTGGGGTCCAATCTGGTGCAGACCCGGCTGCCGGATGTGCACCATCTCATCGAAGCCAAAAAGACCGGCAAGGTGGTGGTGGTGGACCCGGATTTCTGCTCTACCGCATCCAAGGCGGATGAATGGGTGTCCATCCAGCCGGACACGGATGCGGCCCTGGCCCTGGGCATGGCCCGGGTGATCATTGACCGGGAGTTGTATGACAAGTCTTTTCTCCAGGATTTTACGGATATGCCCGTGCTGGTTCGCAAAGACACGGGCAAACGGCTTCTGGCCGGACAGGTCAGGGACCTGAAACGCCAGGCGGATCAGATGACAATTCCCGAATACCGGGACCTGTTTGTGGTGTCCCGGGACAACCGCCTCGTCATTCTGGATCCCGAACACCTGGCTCCCACCCGGGCGGATCTGGAGGGAACGGTCACTGTCGAACTGACCGACGGTACCCGGGTGGAAGCAGCAACTGTGTTTTCACTGCTCAAAGAGATGCTGGCCGAATATTCTTTAGAAACCGTGGCACAGATCACCGGGGCCCCGGCCCAAACCATTGAACGCATCGCTGTGGAGGCTGCCACCCGCACACCCCTGCACATTGTGTACGGGGCCTCCAACTACCAGTGGTACCACGGGGACCTCAAGGGCCGGTCCCTGTCCCTTCTGCCGGTGCTCACCGGCAGCATCGGGGTCAGCGGGGGCGGCATCTCCACCTATGCCGGCCAGTACCGGATCCGGTTTGACGTCAGTGAATGGTGGCTTCCCAAACAGGGAAAACTCAACTGGGTGCCTTACCTGCATTTTCTGAACGGCGGCGGTCCCCGGTATCCGGAAAACGGCATCAAAGCCATGATCGGGGGATGGGGCAATCCCTTTGACCAGCACAACATGTCCAACGCCCTCAGGGACCGGGCCGCTTCCGGGGATATCGAGTTCGTGGCCACGTTTGACTTCAGCATGACCACCTCCTGCCAGTGGTCGGATGTGGTGTTCCCGGCCACCACCTGGTATGAAAATTATGAACTCACCGCCACCATCCTGCATCCCTATCTCCAGCTCCAGGAACCGGCCATTGCGCCGCTGTTCGAGGCCCGCACCGGACTGGCACTCATGCGGGGACTGGCAAAACGCCTGAATCCGGACTGGGAGGCCCTGTTCTACCCGGACATGGATGACACGGCCGCCTCCCTTGAGATCATCGACCTGCTGCTGAAAACCGGGGGCATGGAAACCAGAGGGATTACCCTGGACATGGTGAAAAAAGGCCCGGTGCGGCTGCATTCCACTGCTCCTGATGACCGCCAGGTGCCGTTCTATGAACAGGTCCATGACCGGGTCCCGTTTCCGCCCCCCAGCTACCCGGCCCCGCTGCCGGCCACGGCAAGGTTCGTGAAATCCGGGCGCATCGAATTCTACAAGGATGAGGATCTGTTTCTGGCCGAAGGCGAACAACTGCCGGTGAACAAACCCACCTTTGAAGACACCGAATACAAAGAAGATCCAGACGCTTTGACCAAATATCGGCTGCGGTTTGTAACCAAAAATTCTTTGTACCGGGTTCATTCCACCCATTCCAACAATGTGTGGCTCAATGAACTCCAGGGCCACAAACCCAAGATGTTTTTGAACCCGGCGGATGCGGCGGAGCGCAACATTGCGGCTCACGATCTGGTGGAGGTGTACAACAACCGGGGCAAAACCCGGGCCTGGGCCGTCATTGATCCCGGCTGCCGCCAGGGCACCCTGATATTTGAACAGGGGTGGTGGGCCAAATACCTCCAGGATGAGTCCTATAATTCCCTGACCCGGGCATGGATCAAGCCGCTTCACGAAATTTATTTTGTCCCGGGCATCTGGTCCCCCACCACCGTGTGGAACGAGTGCCTGGTGGATGCAAGGAGGATCACCACATGAGACGAGGAATGGTCATCGACCTGGAAAAATGTATCGGATGCCGGTCCTGTGCCGTGGCATGCAAGCAGCACAATGCCCAGCCCGCCGGCAGCTGGTGGAACCGGGTGGTCACACCCGGCAGCGACCGCCACCTGACGGCATCGACCCCGGAGAATCTGTATTTTCTGCCCATCCACTGCCAGCACTGCAACAACGCCCCCTGCGTCAAGGTGTGTCCGGTGGGGGCCACCTATCAGACGGATGACGGTACTGTACTCATCGATTTTGAGCGGTGCATCGGGTGCCGGTACTGTATGGCGGCCTGCCCTTACGGGGTGCGGCAGTTCAACTGGGAATCTTCCAAAGACGGCATGCAGCGGTATGAATACCAGAACAACTATACCTATGGATATCCCGACCCCTTCCGTCTGGACGGCCGGCTGGTGTATTCACCGGTGCGCATCAAGGGGGTGGTGGAAAAATGCCATTTCTGCGCCCATTACCAGGCACAAGGGCTGGATCCGGCCTGTGTCCGGGCCTGCCCGGGAAAAGCCCGGCACGTGGGGGATCTGGATGATCCGGACAGCCGGGTATCTCAAATGATCCGGCAGATGAACGGATTTACCCTGCTGCCGGAAAAAGGCACCCGGCCCAATGTGTATTACCTGCCCCCCAAACGAAAGGAGGTATGAAAATGGGTGTTTCCAAAAAAATCAGCCTGACCGTTTTCGGCCTGATCATGGCCGCCGGGGCATTGATGTGGCTCATCCAGCTGTGGAGAGGCCTGATTCTTACGGACATGAACAATGCCTATTCCTGGGGGCTGTATGTATCGGCCCTGGCATTTTTTGTGGGCAATGCCGCCGGCGGCCTGGTGCTCAGCTCCATGATCTATCTGTTCGGGGTCACGGCCCTCAAGCCCTTTGCCCGGATCGGTGCCCTGTGCGCTTTCGCCAATGTGGCGGCAGCCATGCTCATCGTGCTCCCGGACCTGGGGCGGCCCTTCCGGGTGCTCAACCTGCTGCTGCATCCCCAGATCATGTCGCCCCTGGTGTGGGATGTGATCGTGCTGAACCTGTATGCGGGCCTGTCTTTGATCTATCTGTATCTCTTGATGCTGCCGGACCTGGCCGCCCGCACCGGAATACTGAAAAAAATCACCCTGCCGGTAAAAGACCCTGCCGGATTTTCCGATACATGGGCCCGGAGGCTGGCCCCGTTTTCTTTGGTGGCGGCCGTGGGCATCCATGTGGTGACGGCCTGGATTTTTGCCACCCAGGGGGCCCGGGGCTGGTGGCACACCGCCGTGATGGCCCCGGATTTCGTTGCCGCGGCCCTGGCTTCCGGCACGGCCGTGGTGATGCTGGTGGCGGTGCTGTGTTACGGCACGGCAGACAAATTCCAGAGCGCCTTTCGCATCATGGCGATATTTATCGCCACCGCATTTTTCATCCATATTTTTCTCATGTACAATGACTTTGTGATCCATGCCTGGTACGGCACCGACCATGCCAGAGAAACCCTGGCCATCACCCTGCAGGAATACGGCCTGGCCCACGCCTTTGAGGTGCTGGCACCGCTGGCCGGGGTGGTACTGCTGCTCAACGCGAGGGTACGCAAAACCATGTCCGGCATCATGGCGGGCTGCCTGTTGATCATCGCCGGCATCTTTATCCACCGGATACTGCTCATGCCGGCGGCCTTCAACCAGATGCCCCTGACCCTGGCGCCTCTGGGCAGCCAGCATACCCTCTGGTCCGTGCCCATTGCCTCGGGCCGGTATGCGCCGCCCGCAGAGACCTTTGTCTCCCATCACAGCTATTTTCCCACCCTGGTGGAGATATTGATTTTTGCCGGGGTTCTCTCGTTTGTGTGCGCCCTCATCCTGGTGGCCGTTCACCAGCTGCCCGTGGTCAAGGAGGGATAACGCCATGGATCAGATCACCGACGTTCAGTGTTCCGCGGAAACGGAAACCCTCATGACCCTGTCCCGGCTGTTCACCTACCCGGAACTGTTGCCCGATGGCAGGGATCTGGCCCGGATCTTTCCGCAGGCAGGGCCGGTCCCTGCCTGCCCCTCTCTGACCGGGCTTCAGAACCGGTATGTGTCTTTGTTCATCAACCGCCTGCCGGAGGTGCCCTGCATCCCCTGCGGGTCCTGGTACCTGGAGGGCACCCTCATGGGGCCCTCCACCATGAAACTGGCCGGCCTGTACCGGGAATACGGGTTTGAAACGACCGAGATGCCGGATCACATCTGCGTGGAACTGGAGTTTCTGGCGATCCTGTCCACCCTGGTGCACCAGGCCCCCGGAGATGACTACAAAGACCAGGTAACAACCGATCTCAATTTTGTGACCAATCATCTGGCCGCCTGGACACCTGATTTTTTCGGACGGGTTGCATCCTGGGATACAGACGGATTCTATGGAGACCTGGCCGGGATGTGTCAGATGATATCCTCCACTACAGGCCTTTGGCCTCTTCAGACAGCAGCTGTTCCTGGATACCGAACGGGTCTGTAAATTCCTGTTCCGGCGTGAAATTCAGTTTGGCCCGGCCCCGGTTGTTCAGCGTCTCTCCCAGGCCCAGGGCCACTTCCAGCCCCGGATTTACGGCCGCGCCCGTTGCCTGGGCCTGGTGCAGGGTTTCGAACAGCCGGGCGCAGTTCCCGCATTTTTTCCAGCAGCATGCCCAGGGCTTCCAGATAGGGTTTTCCCAGATAATCCAGGCCGTGGGTCTCTGTCATTTTTCTGTGGAATGGGGTTTAAATCTACAGGCACACCAGAGGTTCCGTCCTTGTTAGGGCTCTGAAATGCGGGTTAATAGTGATATCTAAGTTGAGCGATGTGGATGGCATTTTCAGTAACTTTATAAATGAATCTATGTTCATCATTTATCCGTCGTGACCAGTAACCAGACAGTGCATGTTTTAAAGGCTCTGGTTTCCCAATCCCTTCGAAAGGATTGCGTTTTGTTTCTTTTATTAATGCATTTATTCGACGAACAAGCTTTTTATCGGTTTTTTGCCAATAAAGGTAATCGTCCCAGGCGTTATCAGAAAATACGAGGTTCAATCTATGAGTTCTCTTTCGATCCCATTATTGTTTTCAAGTTGAGCTATAGATTCCAAAAGCCGTTTCATGTTTTTAGGAGACCTTAAAAGATACGCTGTCTCTTCAAGTGCTTCATAGTCTTCAAGGGACAGAATAACTACTGAGTTTGAGGCTTTTCGAGTCACGATGACCGGGGAGTGATCGTTACAAACCTTTTCCATTGTTTTTGCAAGGTTTTGCCTTGCGGCTGTATAAGTGATAGCTTCCATTATGGCACCTCCTGTACAGATTACAGTACAGCATCAAACTAAAATGTCAAGTCATGACTTCAGCATGACCACCACCTGGTTGTCTCAATTTCATCTGCCTTGATTTCCTGGAACGGGTAGACTCATCCACGCGGCAGCCGGTCAATCCAGATGAAGAATCACAGGGTTTTCTCCTGTTGCATTTTTAACTTTCTTTTACTATACAGGAACTCAGCATTTTTCCCCATCGGTCTCAGTTCCTGTAACCGAAAGAGAGGAGCAATTTTTCCATGCCATTCTTCAACATATCCGATCTCATCTGGGACGAAACCATCTATCCCCGGAGCGCCCGAAAACAGCAGACCATCGATGCCTACGGCGAAGCTTTGACGGCCGGGGCCACATTTCCCCCCATCATCATCCAGCCCGTGGTCAATTATCCGGCCCCCAACACCCCCCTGTCCGAAATCCTGATGCTGATCCTTGACGGGATCCACCGGTGGAGTGCCTGCAAGGTCCTGGGCTGGACCGAAATCGAGGCCGTGCTCTGGCAGGAACAGCCACTGGATTATGCCACCTGCAAAGACGACATGCTCCTGGAATCGGCCCGGCGGAATATCAGTCACGGGGACCGGCTCAGTCAGACGGACAAGCGGCAGGTGGCCAGAGACATTGTTTTCCGCGATCCAAATTACCGGTTGTCCGAGGAAATGCTTGCCGGCAGTCTCGGGGTCACCCGGCAGACCGTCAACAACTGGATCCGGGACATCCGCGCCAGGCAGAAAGCCAGCAGGGACAGTACGATACACCGCCTGAACCGCCTGGGATGGTCCCAGCAGAAAATAGCTCACGTGGTGGACATCAGCCAGACCCGTGGTCTCAGAAATTATCGGAAATGCAAATTTTTGCATTATCGGTAATCTGATTGCTCAAGGACATGAAATGCCTTATATAGCGGGGCATTTAAACATGGATCTGGCCACGGCATGGGCGGTAAAACTGACGGGCCTCAAAGACCAGGAAAAATTCAAGGCCCTGGGATGGGGGCTCCGCACCTGGGACCAGTGGTATTTCAACGACTGCGACGACCGGTTCGGCACGGACTGGCCCGGCCGGATACCGGCCCAGCTGGTGGCCCACACCCTGTTTTATTTCACGGACCCCGGGGACCTTGTGATGGACCCCATGGCCGGCGGCGGGGTGGTGCCGGATGTGTGCCTGCTGTTTGAACGCAAATGCCAGGCCTTTGACCTGGCCCCCATACCGGACCGCCCTGAAATCGAACCCTTTCACTGGAAGTCTGACACCACGGACTGGCCCTGCACCCGGAAACCGGACCTGATCTTTTTCGATCCTCCCTATTTCACCAAAAAACACAAAGCTTACCAGGAAAAGGCGGATCCCAGCACCCCGCCCATCTCCTCATTACCCCGGGAACAATACATGCATTTTTTTACCCGGTTTTTTGAACTGGCCCATGAAAACACCCGTCCCGGAGCCATCCTGGCCTTTCTCAACGCGGACTGGCGCGATTTTGAATCCACCCCGGCAAAACAGGAATCCCCGGACCGCGCCATCACACTGTTTGATTTTCACAGGCTTTTGTCAGAATCAGGATGGCAACTCACCCACCGTATTGAATGTCCGCTTTCGTCAGAACGCCTCAGCGGCACCCAGGTGAAAAACATGCAGGACAAGCGGATCCTGGGCACCGTCAGCCGAACCCTTTTAATCGCAAAACACATATAAGGAGACACCATGCAGACAACCATTTCCAACAAGTATGTTGACTCCTGAAGACATGATTTCAAATGATTCAAACACAGCCGTCGAACTGAACCGGCTGTATCTGTCCTTTGACGGGCAACCTGTTTTGAAAAACCTGCATTTAAGCATTTTTCCAGGGGACAAGGTGACCCTGACCGGTCCCGTCCGGTTCGGGAAAATCCACGGTCCTCAGGTGCATTCTGGGTCTGGTGATGCTCGATGAAGCCTCTTCCGCTTTGGACACGAAAAACAAACAGGCCGTGGCCGATTACTTCAGACAGGCGGAAAACACCACGGTGCTTTCCGTGGCCCATGATTGCGAATGGCTGGGATTTGCCACCCGGGTCGTTGACATGAAAGAGATCCAGAAGACGTAAAGGAAAAACCGGATGAACCGGATTATTGATATCAGTGTATTGAATCTTGCCGGATCAGATCCCTTTACCGCCATCAAATATCAAATCGCCATCATGATCGCCAAGGAGTTGCGCAAGCTGGGATCCAACGGCAGTCAGTGTTTCCGCTATGATTTTATGCAAAAAACTGAGGGGAAAATTCATTGTTTTTGCAAATTTTTCAAGGGAATGGATTTTAATTATTGTGTGGTCATAGGAAAAACCTTTTTTACGAAAGCCGGACCGCCGCGTGAGATTGCGGACGGGAAACCAGCAGAAATCGTCCTGACACTGGTTAAAAATCAGAACAGATGGACAGGCTTACCCGGTCACTTTGATCTTCACCCTGTCCAGTGCATGAACCACGTTGTCAAATCCACCACGTTCATCAATGGTGCTCATTGCCAGTTCATTCAGGCCGCCCCGTGTCATTGACTCCTTTATGAGTGAACGGATATCGCCATCTGCCGGTTGCTCGGCAATGAGTGACAATGCACCGAACATGGCTGTAGTATAATCCGTCGCATTTTTCCTGCCGATACCCTGATTCACTGCCCAGTCGGACACTGTATTCAGCAGGGCATAATACGGTGCCATCAAGGCTGTTACAATCGATAACGACTCCAGCTGCAGTTCACTGTCCACCACGATCACGGAACCCAGCACCTCAAACAGGCTGACCGCTGTTTCATTTTCAGGAAAAAGTGCTATGGGGCCTTTGTGGATGGCAACGCAGGGAAGCGGAACTGCCCGGATGACAGTGATACCCGGTTCGATCAATGGACTGATTTCAGAAATTTTCACGCCGGCCAGAAGATGGATAACCACCTGGCCGGATTTAAAATCCAGGTCTGCCAGGATTTTTTTCATATCCTGTGGAAGAATGGCCAAGATCACCACATCGGAATGGTCCAGCACATCCTGATTGGATTCTCCTATTCTGACCCGGTCGAATCTCTTTTTCAACGCCAGAGACGTTTCCCTGTTCCTGGGCGATACCCGGATGACATCAAATTCGAGTTGCGATGTGCACAATCCGGCTACAATGGCAGATGTTATGCCTCCGGTACCGATAAATCCTATGCGCATATTTTTTTCTCCGCCTTGTCTGGTGATCATTGGAACGTTCGAGATGATGTAAGATGAGTGCGGCAGAAAAATTGAAAAATTTTTCTGCCGCACTCATTCTCTAAACCCCTTCAATACTGGTTTCTTTGCCCTGAATCCCCCTGAGCAATGCACCGCGTGTCACCACGCCCACGCATTGGCCGCAGTCCATGATAGATATGTATTTTTTGTCTGTTCCCACCATGATATCGATCAGGGTATCCAGATCTGCATCCGGCGTCGATTCCGGACAATTTTCAAGTGACACCCCGGGATGATTTTTTTCAAAATATTCCGGGCCTTTCATGACTGTCTGGGCATAGACCAGGTGAAGCCTGGAAATGCCTGCCACAAAATCAGCTACATACGCATCCGCCGGATGGGTGACAATCTCTTCAGGGGTGCCGATCTGAACCAGAACCCCGTCCTTCATGATGGCAATCCGGTTGCCGATACGGATCGCTTCATCCAGATCATGGGTAATAAAAAGAGTGGTCTTGTTCATTTTTTCAGACAACTCAAGGAATTGATCCTGCAGCTGCCGCCGGATCAGGGGATCCAGAGCGCTGAACGGTTCGTCCATCAGAAGAATGCCCGGATCAGCGGCCAGGGCTCTGGCCAGCCCGACCCGCTGCTGCATGCCGCCGGACAGCTCATCTGGATAACTCTCTCCCCATTCTGCCAAATGAACTGTTTCCAGCGCTTTCTGGGCCACCCGGTTTCTCTCTTCCCGGCTGATATGTCTCAATTCCAGGCTGAACGCCACGTTCTGCCTGACATTTTTATGGGGCAGCAGGGCCATGTTCTGAAACACCATGCCGATTTTCTGTGACCGGACCTGGCGCAACTGCTCAAAACTCATCTGGTTGATGTCCTGGCCTTCAATCAGCACACTGCCGGCCGTGGGATCAATCAACCGGTTGACATGGCGCACCAGTGTGGATTTTCCACTGCCGGACAACCCCATGATGCAGAAGATCTCTCCCTGGTTGACCGAAAAACTGGCATCCACGACCCCCACACCGCATCCGAACCGTTCCAGCACCTGTTCCTTGTTCAGATTTTCCTTTTTCATCGCCGCCAGGGCTTCCTGATCACGGGCACCGTATATCTTCCATAAATTACGGCATTCAATGGGAGGAATCCCCGGTTCCGGCGGTGGTCCGCAAGTGGTTTCTCTTTCTTTCATAACTGACATTTCCCAGCCACCTTTGGTTTTGTTGTCCGGTGTTATTCAGCCGCGCGGCTGGCTTCCTGAATCCAGTGATCAAATGTCTCCTGGTTCCCGGCGATCCATTCATCCGCATGCCGGTGAATATCCTCGATTTTTTTCTCACCGTCTCTCATTTTCAGATTCTGTGCACCGATATCATTGATCGGAATCTGCGCCAGTTCAAAAAACCGTCTGGCAGCCGGATTGGCTTCCAGAAATTTATTATTGGCCAGCACATGGATCGAATTGACAGAGAACCCCAGGTTTTTACCGTCCGGCGTGACTGTATTGGCCCCTTTTTCTTCTTCCGGTAGATCGGTATGGGTCACGGCCAGCCAGGTCACATCTTCCCCGGGTACCAGCACACCACTCACCCATTGGGGAGACCATGTATAGTAAAGAATCGGTTCCCCGGATTTATACCGTGAAATGGTATCTGCAATCAGTGCAAAATAGGATCCCTGGTTATGGGTCACCGTCTCTTTCAGGTCATAGGCATCCATGTGATGCTCGATCACTCTTTCGCAGCCCCATCCCGGGTTGCACCCTGTCAGATCTGCCTTGCCGTCACCATTGGCATCAAAAATTTTTGCCAGATCCGGATCCGTCAGGTCGTTAATGGTTTTGATCCCGTATTGATCCGCTGTTTTCTTGTCGATAAGATATCCCTGGACAGCACCTTCCACAAGAGTCCCGACGCGGGTGACCTTGTCTTTTCCCCCGACTTTTTCATAAAACGCATCGTGCATAGGAACCCAGGAATGGGCATTGTAATCCGCATCCCCCAGACCCACTGCCACATGCATGGAAGTGACTTCCAGTTCAAGAATTTTTTTGACCTTATAACCCAGTTTTTCCAACCCTTTGTTGACGATAACCAGCTGAAACAGTTCCTCGGCAATGCCGTTGTAACAGGGTTGGACCGTTTTTCCTTTTCCGGGAAAATCCGCCATGACCGGGCTGATGCTCAACATGCTGATCATTACAAGTGCAGCTGTTACGACCCCCATTGCTTTCCAGATACCAGCTGTTTGTTTCCTTGTTCTCATTTTTTTCTTCCTTTCATTTAGATATTAACGGTTATTTTTTCCGGGACTGCCTGTCAGTTGAAGGCCATCACCGGTTTCCCCCACATTGTGGTATCAGGCAGTATCCCCAGTCCGGGTCCCTTTGGCACCTCGATATGCCCGTTGACAATATTGATGCCATTCTCGGGATCATAGTTTTTTGCATTATACGGGGCTGCCAGCCAGGCCCCTTCAAACAAACCGGGCTCCACCGTAGCCCCCAAATGCACACAGGCCGCAGCAACAATATCACCGCCCCAGGCATCGTCACAGGTCATGGGTTTTTTCATTTCCCGGCACACCTCCCGGACCGTGAGCATCGCACTGATACCCCCCAGCCGGGTGACCTTGAACCCAAAACCGTCGGCCAGGTGATCGCTGACCGCTTTCAGGACAATGCCCAGATTTTCCGTGTTTTCATCCAGATAAATGGGGTGGCAGACCCGGCCCTTCAGGGACATATTTTCTTCATAGGTATTGCAGGGCTGCTCCATGACAAACGCTGTTTTCCGGCAGGCAGAAGAAAGCAGCACCGCATCTCTGGTGGTCCAGCTGCGGTTGGCATCGGCTGCCAGACGGATGCCGGGCTCCAAAATTTCAGACACCTTTCTGATCACCGCGATATCCTCTTCCAGGGACCGCCCCCCCACTTTGAGCTGAAGCCGCGGATACCCTTCCTTTTGTTTTTCTTTTGCAATGTCGACCGCTTCATCCACCGGGCAGACCCCGATGGAATAATAGGAAGGGATGGTCTCCCGCACGGCACCACCCAGAAGATCACATACCCTGGCACCGTAGAACTTGCCGCAGATATCCCACAGCGCCATATCCACGGCGGCTTTGGCATAATTGTGGCCATTGAGGCAGTGATCCATGGCCCGGTAGACATTTCTGAATGCCAGGGGATTCTGACCGATGAGATGGGGTCCCATCTCCTTTAGCGCGGCCCGGGCTCCCATGGCGTGCTGGGGCTGGTATACCGGTCCCACCGGACAGGTCTCCCCATAGCCTGTGATCTGTTTGTCAGTAATGATCTCCACAATGGTGGAATCAAAATGGTGCATCACCGTGTTTGACATGCGATAGGGTTTTCCCTTGATGGGGGTATCATACTGGTAAATGTTGATCTGTGCAATTTTCATTGGGTTACCGCTCCGCCGGAGGTATGAGAACCAGTTTTCCGAAACAGGTTTTATTGATGAATTCCTGCTGGGCTTTGACAATCTCTTTGAGTGGATATGTCTTTGCAACCACCGGTTTGAAAAGGCCCTGCTCGATATAGCCAATCAGGTTTTCAAACACTTCATCCGTCTGAAATGTACACCCGAAAAATGTCAGATCCTTGAGATAAAGGGTCCGAAGATCCAGTTGAACCATGGGACCGGCAATGGCGCCTGCCACGGCATACCGCCCACCCCGTTTCAGCAGGTCCAGAAGTCCGGCCCACTTCTCACCTCCCACCAGATCGATGACAACATCCAGGGATTCATGACCGAAAATATCTGCCGGGTCTGCATCCCGAAGGATGACCTGATCCGCGCCCAGGGCTTTTACGGCATCCGCTTTTGAGGCGGCAGCCACTGCCATCACCTCAGCACCGCGGATTCCGGCCAGCTGCACCACAGCCGACCCGACCCCGCCCGACGCACCCGTGATCAGGACCCGGTCCCCGGATGTCACACCGGACCGGTACAATAAATTTTCTGCCGTGGAACCGGCACAGGAAACAGCGGACAGCTCTGCATCGGTCAAATCGGTTTCAACCTTGTACACTTCAACGGACGGTGCTTTTGTATACTGGGCAAATCCCCCGTCACATTCCGATCCAAATGTCCAGCATTCAAACGGCCTGAAATCACAGGGTGCCCGCATCAGATTGCGGACAATGACCCGTTCCCCGATCCGGGCCGGGTCCACCTGATCACCGGCCCCCACAATATATCCGCACACATCAGCGCCCTGGATGAGGGGAAAGGCCATGCCTTTGCCGGACCAGCCGCCATCGTCATCAACAGCCGGGGAAACCCCATGGTCTGCTCCGTCATTGGTGCCTGAAGAGACACTTTTGGAATACCAACCGATCCGGGTATTGATATCGGTATTGTTCACGGCTGCCGCTGCCACCCGGATCAGCACTTCGTCGCTGCCGGGCAACGGTACCGGAACATCTTCACGGTATTCCAGTCTGTCAAAGCCGCCATGGCCGGTCAAGAGAACAGCGGCCATCTTTTCAGGAAGGGTTTCCCGGGTTTTCATTCGGTAAGCCCCTTTTTTTTGCGCCACCATTTGATCACCATAAACACTGGACCTCTTTCATACCAGTGCCGGGTGCCCCGCAGCCGGGGGGCCTGACCCATGGCCTGGGTCAGGCGGTCCAGGGAAATGGCCATCAAAACGATACCAAGGCCTCCCACGGCTGCCTGTCCCACATCCAGACGACCGATGCCTCGAAGAACCATCTGTCCGAGCCCGCCCACAGCGATCATGGAGGCCACGACCACCATGGACAATGACAGCATCAGGGTCTGATTGATTCCCGCCATGATGGTCCGCAGGGCCAGAGGGATCTTGATCTTGAACATGATCTGTTTTTCAGTGGCCCCAAACGCATACGCCGCCTCGATCACATCGTAAGGAACCTGGTGGATACCCAGCACCGTAAGGCGGATCAACGGCGGCAAAGCGAACGTGATGGTCACGATGATCCCGGGCACGTTTCCCACGCCGAAAAGCATGACCACCGGAATCAGGTATACAAACGACGGGGTTGTCTGCATCGCATCCAGCACCGGCCGGACCAGCTTTTCAATTTTTTCACTCCTGGATATAATGATGCCCAGGGGCAGACCGGTCAGCACGCAGAAAAACACGGCCGTGATCACCAGAGCCAGCGTAGTCATCGCCTCTGCCCACGCCCCCACAAGCCCGATCACCGCCATGGAGATCAGAACGAACAGGGTGGTTCTTCTGTCAGACACCTGCCAGCCCACCAGCCATGCGATCACCATCATCACCAGCTGGGGGATCGATTGGAGCACCCGTTCGATATTCACCAGCACATAGTCCACCGGCATCCTGAGCAGCTGGAAAAACCAGCGATAATTTTCCACCAGCCAGCTCAGTAATTCATCCATCCAGATGTTGAACGGGATGACAAACAATTCGAATGGATTCAATAAAATCTGCCAGATTGTCGCATCACCTTCTAACACGAGAGACTCCTTCCTGTTTTGAAGTTCTTCCCATTGCGGGTTGTGCCAGTGACTCTGCAATGATCATACCATTTATTATTCAACACTGGTTTCAACGGGAACTCATCGGGGCAAATCGTCTTGAATGGCTGACGATTCAGGCCTTCCCGCAGCACTATCACACTATTGATTTCTACCTGTCTTCCGAAAAAAAATGTAACCCGCCTGGGATTCATCGCCATGTAATGAAAAAATATGTCACGTGTTTTGATTGACATATTTTTTCTTTTTACGGCATTGATACCGGCCAGGGGATACCATTTCTTAAATTGACCGGACATAGGCATCAAGATCTTTTTCAATGGCCGGTGGCAGTTCCGGGGGAATATACTCCTGAACAATTTTTTTCCAGGTGTTGTTCGCTTTTACCGCCAAATCCCTGTCATCTGATTTCGCCCATTTTTCATACCCGGACCTGTCGCTCAACCGGGGCCGAAAAAACTCTGTTTTAAAATGCCGGAACGTATGCGGGCTGGCCAGGTAATGCCCGCCCGGCCCCACCTGCCCAATGGCATCAATTCCCAATGTTTCGGGTGTGACGGTTACCCCCTGTTTGATCCGCCGGGCCATGCCGCACATTTCATCATCAATGACAAACTTTTCATAGGACATGCAGTTGATGGACTCCAAGGCCCCGGCCGCATGAAGGACCATGTTCAGGCCGCAGGACACTGCACTGGTCAGGTTCATCATGGATTCATACGCTGATTGATTCCCCACCTGTTTGGCTTCGGTCAATGCACCTACGGCCCGGCTGGGCAGATTATAAAATCGGGCCATCTGGGCCGTCATGATGTTGTTCAGCGCCATTTCCGGCGCGCCCACCGCCAGTGCACCGGTCCGCATATCCGCACAGGTGGAGGCCCCGCCGTATACCACCGGGGTCCCTTCCCGGATCAGCTGAGTCAGAACGATCCCGGCCAGGATTTCCGCGTTTTCCACCACCAGGGTGCCGGCCAGGGTTACCGGGGCCGTGGCACCGGCGATCCCTAAAGAATTGACAATCACCGGCTGACCGGCTTGGGCATACCCTATCAGGCATTCCAGCATGGACTGGTCATACTTCAGCGGTGTCAGAGAGCAGGGAATGCTGATCACCCTGGCTTTTTCCGGCAGGTTTGCCTTATCGATCCCGAAAAGCCGGGCCACCATGTTCATGGTTTCTTCGGCCCCGGCCCGGCCCATGGCCCCGCCCATGAAACATTTGTCCGTATATTTCATGGTGGCAAAAAGCATCTTGACATTGCGCTGCGCAATGGGGATATCCGAGGGCTCGATCAGGATGTTGCTGGACATGTCCAGATGGTTGCTGTGACCGGTGAGTTTGACAAAATTTTCAAAATCCGCCAAGGTACCGTATCGTCTACCATGGTCCAGATCAGACACAAATGGCGGACAGTTGGCAGGAAGAAACAAAGAGTGATCTCCCCCGACCATCACGTCATTTTCAGGATTTCGGGCATGGAGGCGGAACCGGGCCGGTGGTTTGGCAATCAGCGTTTCCACCAGTTTCTGCGGAAAAAACACCCGGTGCCCGTCCACTTTGGCCCCTGCTCTGGAAAGCAGGTCCCGGGCTGGCGGATACAGCATATCCAATCCCACCGTCTCCATGACATGCAGCGTGGCTTCATGCACCCGGGCCACATCAGATTCAGACAATATTTCAAAATAGGTCATGATCCGACTCCTGATCAGTAAACCGGTTTGGCACCGGTGACTTCAATGGTGGCCCCGGCGATATACCGGGCCGCATCCGAGGCCAGAAAAGCCATGACCTCGGCAATCTCTTCGGGTTCGGCAATCCGTCCGATGGGCACTGTGCCGTTGAGCTGCTCAATGGCTTTATCCGGATCCAGGCCCCGCTTGGAAAAACCGGTTTTCAGCATGGGCGTGTTCACTTCATTGGGGCAGACTGCATTCACCCGGATGTTGTCTCCGGCATGATCCCGTCCCAAATTTTTTGTCAGTGCGGCCACGGCCCCTTTGCTGGTGCAATAGGCCAGGTGCCCGGGTCCCGGATACACCCCCCAGGCGGAAGAGGTGTTGACAATGGCGCCGCCCCCCTGTTTCTTCATCTGTAAGATGCCGGCCCGGGACAGATAAAACACGGCCGTCAGATTGATGTTCAATGCGGCAAACCACATCTCATCCGTGGTTTCAAGAATGTTGCCCCGGGGGATGACCCCGGCGTTATTCAACAGAATATCCAAAGATCCGAAGGCCTTGACAGTATGATCCACCAGGTTTTCGCAATAAGCTTTGTCCGCCAGGTCTCCACAGAGATATGCGGCCTCACCCCCATGGGCCTTTATTTCCGAACAGATCTCTTTGCATCCCTTTTCCGACAGATCCGCCACCATGACCCGGGCGCCTTCTTGGGCAAAGATACGGACAGCGGCTTTTCCGATTCCACCGGCACCGCCGGTGATCAGCACTGTTTTTCCTTTAAAACGCATATGATTTCTCCTCAATTTTTATTTTTTGTACGGCTTGATTATTACTGACAGGTAAATCCGCCATCCACCATCAGGCTGGTGCCCGTGAGGTACCCTGCATCGGATGAGGCCAGAAAAGCGATGGACCTGGCGATCTCTTCAGGTGTTCCCATCCGCTGAAGCGGAATCTTTTCTTTCCACACCTGTGCCATCTGCTCTCTTGTCACCGGATTCTCATGCTGGGAAAACGGCATGGGCGTGTCGGTCGCCCCCGGACAGACAGCATTCACCCGGATGTTGTCTTTTGCACAGTCCAGGGCCATGGACTGGGTCATTTGAATGACCGCCCCCTTGCTGGTGCTGTAGGCCACCAGGGTTTCACGGCCCACAAACCCGTTGATGGAGGAGACATTGACAATGGCCCCGCCTTTCCCGCAATTCCGCATCACCTGTACCGCCTGCCTGGCCAAAAAAAACGGGGCATCCACATTGATGGCCATGATGGATCGCCACTGTTCATCCGTAGTGTCGCAAATATCTGCCCGAACAATGGCCCCGGCATTGTTGATGAGTACATCCAGCCGCCCTCTGGCAGCCACGATCTCCTGGATGATCTGTCCACAGGTTTCAGACCGGGTGATATCCGCCGTGGAATGGTAGAATGCGCCGGTCTGCCCTGCCACTTCCCGGGTCCGGTGCGGATCCCGGCCCACCAACGCCAGCAGGCCCCCTTCTTGGGCCATGCACTTTGCCGTGGCCTTTCCGATGCCGCCGGAAGCGCCGGTGAGCAGGATGACTTTGTCTTTAAATCTCATATTTCTTTTCCATGGCATCAAAATCTGCAAGCGTCGGGCGGGCAGTGCGCCCGCCATCCACGACAAACTGCTGGCCGGACACAAAACCGGCCTGGTCGCTGGCCAGCCAGCAGACCATGTTGGCGATGTCCTCTGGCGTGCCCATCCGGCCCACGGGATGAAGCTTTTCAATGGCTTTTATACCCTGTTCCGGATACTTGAGCTGGTCAAAATAGGCGGCGTTCAGTTCCGTATTGATCCATCCGGGACAGACAGAATTGCACCGCACCCGGCTGCGGTGACCTTCATCCACAGCAACGGCCCGGGTCATGGCATGAACTGCTCCTTTGGAAGCGGCATAGGCCGTGTGCATGGGATTGTTCACAATGCCTTCGATGGAACCGATATTGACGATGGCCCCGCCCCCGCTTTCCCGCATGGGAGCCAGCGCATATCTGCTGCACAGAAACACACCCTTGACATTGATATTCATCATACGGTCCCAGTCTTCTTCAGCTGTTTCTTCCATCAACCGCTCAAACATGATCCCAGCATTGTTCACCAGAATGTCCAGCCGCCCGTATCTGTCCACAACATCCTGAATCACCTGCCGGACCGACCCGGCGTCCGACACATCCAGCCGCATATAGGAAAGGGACGAGGTCTCCTTATCATCCAGACCGGCATCCATAACATCGCCGATGACCACGAAGGCCCCTTCATCACACAATTTCTGAGCGATCGAACGTCCGATTCCCCGGGACCCGCCAGTCACCACAGCAACCTTGTCTTTTACCATGTCCATTGCTTTCTCCTTTTACAATCTTGTCTTTAACCGCCGATTCTTACGTCAAAAATTCCCTGTGACACCAACACCGCCTTCAACCTCTCCACCTGTTCCCGCGAAGGCGAATCAATTTCATTCAACGCATATGATCTTCCGATCACAAAATAGGTCGATACGCCATACCGGTGATACGGCAACAGCTCGATCCGCTTCAGGGTTTTAAGGCCCGCAGCAAACTGCCCTGTCTTTTGAATATTGTCCTTTGAATCATTTTTTCCCGGAATCACCGGAATTCTCAGGATCAGGTCCAGATCCGGGTATTGTTTATCCAGCCGCTGAATATTATCCAGAATCCGTTGATTGCCTTTTCCAGTCAATGCCTTGTGCGCTGACATATCCATGTGTTTGACATCCACATAGACCAGATCCAGATGGTCCAGTATGCCGGCAAACGCGGGCCAGTCTCCATATGCAGAGGTTTCCACGGCCGTGTGAAACCCCATCTGTACTGCCCTTTCAAGGATCCGGGCGGAAAACAGCGGCTGACAGATCGGATCTCCGCCGCTGAGCGTGACTCCTCCTTCAGACCGGTGGTAAAACACAGCGTCTTTTTCCAGCTCTGTCACCACCTCATCCACCGTGACTTTTCCGCCGATCATTTTTCTGGCCTGATACAGACAGGCACGGACACAATCCCCGTTGTTCGTGCAGGCTTCAAAGTGCTGAAGGATATTTCTATTTTTGTCTTTTCCAATGGCCTTGGACCGGCACACGTCCACACAGGCGCCGCATGCCACGCATTTTTCCTGCCAGAAACCGATTTCCGGTATCAATTTCTGAGATTCCGACGAAGAACACCAGACACAGGCCAGAGGACATCCTTTCAAAAAGATGACCGTCCGGATCCCAGGGCCGTCATACACGGCCAGCCGTTCGATTTTGTAGATCACGCCTTCCATGTGTCAGTCACCGTCTCCTTCAGCTGCAGCAGGCCCCGGACAGGCGGTTGTCGGATTTGTAACTCAAAACTGTTCTGCCGATGATTTCATCCTGGACATCTCTGCCCAGTTCCACAAAATAGGCGGTGTATCCGGCCACCCGGATCAGGAGATCCCGGTATTTTTCCGGTTCCTTCTGGGCCGCCCGGAGAGTATCAGCAGACACTACATTGAACTGGACATGGTAAATCCCCAGATCACACATGCTCCGGATCAGCCACATGAGATTCCGAAGCCCTCTGTCATCGGCCACAAACGACGGATCCAGTTTCATGTTGAGCAGGGTGCCGGATACAAACATATCATGGGGAATTCTGGATACCGATTTCAGGACGGCTGTGGGGCCGTTCACATCAGTCCCCCCTGTGGGCGACAATCCGTCGGTCAGCGTGGTCCAGGCCAGTCGTCCGGACGGCAGGGCACCCACCACATGCCCTAAGGGCACATGGGCGGTCACCGGCAAAATTCCGCTGATCATCCTGCCGTGAACCGTGTCATACCGGTCGATCTCATCAGCCATGAACGCAAACATCTCTGATGCGATATCGTCACAGGAAGGAATGTCATTGCCATATTTATGGGCTGTCAGACACAGCTGCCGGACATCGTCAAACCCTTTGAAATCGGATTCAAGGGCGGACAGCAAACGATCCCAGGTGAGTGTTTTTTCTTCATAGATCAATTGATTCACGGCGGACAGGCTGTTGATGAAATCCGCGATCCCGTCCAGGATGATGCCGTTGCCCGTGGAATATTTCGCCCCTCCCCAGGCATAGTCGGTGGCGGATGCCACACATTCCTTGAAGGTCAGGGATGCCACAGGCACAGGCCGCTCATTCCAGGTAGTTTCAAGGACGCTGTTGGCTTCCACGATCACCTGGATGATGCGGGCCACCTGTTTTTTAACCGCGGTTTTGAAATCATCGAATGTATCAAATGACCGGGGGTCTCCGGTTCTGACTCCAAGATTTTCCCCGGTTTTTCTGAACACCCCGTCCGTCATGGCGAACTCCACCACACTGCCCAGGTTGACGTCCGCAATGGCCGTGTATCCCCGTAATTTTCCCATCAAGTTGGTTTCCACGCACCCGCAGGGATTCCAATTGTAGGCCTCCTTCAGGGTCACCCCTTTTTTCAGGAGCATCTTGATGCCTACCTCGTCGTTGTGGATTGCGGGAAACCCCGTGCCTTCTTTGACCAGTTCCGCGATTTTTCTCAAAAAAGAAACTGGATTTTTTCCGGCATGGTAGCGCACCGACAGGGACGGCTGATAGAGTTTGACCTCCTTCATGGCCTGGAGCATCATGTATGACAGCTCATTGACCGCGTCCTGACCGTTTTCATCGATTCCGCCGCAGCAGGCATTCTGGAACATGTTATATCCGCTGGCAAACTCGGCGGTCTTGCCGTCCTGGAACAGACAGGGTTCGGCGTATTTGATCCACAGGCAGTCAAACAGTTCCTGGGCCTGATCATCCGTCAACCGTCCCGCAGCCTTGTCTTTCTTGTAAAACGGGTACAGATACTGGTCCATACGCCCCGGATTGTAGGATGCCGCGTTCTGTTCCATAAATACGCAGATATGGTACAGATAAACCGATTGAACAGCTTCTCTGAACGTCTCGGCCGGATGGGCCGGCACCCGGTCACATACCTGTGCGATCTCTTCCAGTTCCGCTTTTCTTTCCGGATTTTTTTGCAAGGCCGCCAGGCGCCGGGCCTCCTTCGCATATCGGGCTGCCAGGGTTAAAATCCCCTCACAGCTGATCAGAAGGGACCTGAGATATGTCTGTCTTTCATACCCGTTGGGGGCACTCAACTCGCTTTGTTCCAGCAGCTCTTCCACCCATTTCTGAATGCCGCTGATGCCGTCTTCCAGGAGCCAGTCAAAACCGGGGGTCAGTTCGCCGGGTCCTCTGACCGCTTTCCGGTCAATGTAGATGATGGCATTGTCCCTGAGACCGGCTACACTGTCCGGAATCCGTTTGAGCCATTTTTCAAAGACCGATTTGTTTTTCCAGTAGGGCTTGATCACGTCGGTAAACAGTTTCTTGTCTTTCTCTGTCACCCTGAAAGGGTCAAACGGTCGGTCATTCATGGTATCCAACTCATTGTCCATGACCGACCAGCAAACGTCCGCACTGAGAATGCCCCCCCGGGTTCTGCTTCCGGAACACCCCACAATCAGTTCATCCTCCCATATGGTGACGGTTTTCCGGCGGCACTGTTCCCGGAACGCTTTGGCTTTTCTGAGCACCAGGGGCTCTCCTTGGGTTTCCATGAAACTTTTTGTCAGAATTGCCGCATTCTCCAGATCGATGGCCGGCCGGGTGGACAGTACCCGGTCTTTGAGCTTTTCGATACGCTGCATGTAGGATATGGCTGCGTCACTCTGGTTATATTGTACTGCGGGTTGATTCATTGTGTTTTTCTCCTTGATCCGGGTCATTGCCCTTTGGTTTTTTTGTTAAAGGAAGCTGAAACCATGCTTCAACGGATCATTCTGGTCCACGACAAACGTATGCATGCCCGTGACATAGGCACTGCCGGTGACATCACTGATAACGGCTGGAAACTGTGCAACCCGGGTTTCTTCTAGCACTCTTGCTTTGAACACCGTGCCGGTGGTAGCACTTTCATGGCCGAAAACCTCGTTGATTTTCAATTGATCTCTGGCATACAACTGGGCAAGTTTGGCGCAGGTACCTGTACCACAGGGAGAACGACTGACAGATCCCGGCGGGATGACAACCGCATTTTTCAATGTACCGTCCGGATGATCGGAGGGCCCGGAGAAAAGAACGTGGGTGGCTTTCGTGATATAGGGCATTTCCGGATGATATACTTCCACCTGACGGTTCACGGCATCTCTGATCTTTGTCCCCAGATGAATCAGTTGTTTAATATTTTTTACGGTCAGGTCCACCCCCAGGTCCGAGGCTTCGACAATGGAATAATAAAGCCCCCCGAATGCCAGATCCACCCTGATATCACCGATACCGGGCAGATCAACCGGGATATCTTTTTGAAAAAGAAATGCCGGGGCATTGGTAAAGGTCACTTGTTTTGCGACTCCCTGCTCGACGTCCACCTTTGCCTTCACCACACCTGCCGGCGTATCCAGACTTATCGTTGTAACCGGTTCCTGCACTTCAACCATACCACTTTGGACCAGTGCCGTTGCCACCCCGATGGTATCGTGGCCGCACATGGTCAGATACCCCCCGACTTCAATATAGATAACCCCGATGTCGGTACCGGGCTTGCAGGGCTCTGTCAGAATGACACCGGACTGAACGTCATTGCCACGTGGTTCAAACATGAGAATCCTGCGGATCCAGTCCCGGTTTTCCTTCAGATACACCATTTTCTCCGGAATGGTTTTGCCGGGGATCATGGGGACACCGCTGGTGACAGTTCGGGTGGGGTCTCCACACGTGTGTGTATCAATTGTTGTAAACATTTTTTCAAATTTCATACCGCACCTTCTCTCACAAAATTTCCAGCCATATGGAAACTGACCGGTTTGTTCGATTTCGATTGTTTATACAATTTGCAACCCTCGTGCCACCAAACCACGCAAACAAAAATGCACGTTTTAAAAAGACATATTTATCTTAACTTATTGAAAAAATTGATATTATGTTCTATTAACGGCCACAGGAGACAGCAGGCAGGCTCATGCCATCGAAAAAGAATGTAACCATCAGCGAAAATTCATGACAGCGAAGAAGAAAAAAAATGTAAGGAGACAAATCAGGACATATTTTTTCGAAAGGATTCTTTTACAATTGCATATTTTTTTATTTTATAATTCAATAATTGACGAGAGATGGAGAGATTCCGTGCAGCGAGCGTAATGTTGCCGCCTGCATCGGAAAGGCTTTTTTCGATTTTATTTTTTTCAAGATCTTCAAGGATCTTATCCCTGTCTATGCCATGTTTTTTAATTTTTTTATGCAAAGTCTGGCGGGCTATATTCAATTTTTCAGATGTTTTTTTTACATTCCCCAGACAATTGATCAACGCACGGACAATCATTTCTTTTTCCCGGGTGTCATCTTCCATGCCGTTTTTTACAGCCCCTACAGCGCATATGTCTTTACTGTTCAAAGATATTTCACCGGTGGTTTTCTCCCGCCCGATTTTTCCTGGAAGTATCCGGGTTTTTTCTTGAATGAAAAGGTCCTCCGTTTCTTCACTGAAAATTAATTCAGAGGCAATATGACGGCGCTGGACCAAACGGCTGTTACCAACCATATTCATGGCCCCTTCAATAAGGTTTTCAAGCTCCCTGACATTTCCCGGCCAGGCATATACCTGGAAATGTTTTTTCAATTCTGCCGACACCCCCCTGACTTTTTTGTTCAATGTCCGGTTGTGTTTTTTTATAAAAAAGTCGGTTAGTGCATCCATATCTCCCCTCCGGTCCCGCAGGGGCGGAATGGCCAGAAAAACAACACCCAGCCGATAAAAAAGATCTTTTCTAAGGCTTCCGCCGGCGATCACTTTTTGCGGTATCTCATTGGTCGAACTGATAATTTTCAAATCCAGTACGATTTCCTTGCTCGCCCCCAGCCGCCTGACCTTTTTTTCCTGAACCACCCTGAGCAGCTTGGCCTGAAGCCCGATGGGCATGGAATTGATCTCATCCAGAAAAACAGTGCCGCCGTTTGCCTGTTCCAGCAATCCGGGTTTTTCCATTGCGCCGGTGTAGGCCCCTTTTGTAGAACCAAAAAGGATACCCTCCAAAAGCGTTTCCGGGATCGCCGCACAATTAACCGCCATATAAGAAGCAGGCTTGCGAAAACTGAAATTATGGATGGCCTGGGCAAACAACTCTTTTCCGGTCCCTGTCTCCCCGTACAGCATAATAGGAGAAGGTGAATTGGATGCCAGTTTCGCCTTGTTCAGAATCTCTATCATCGGCCGTGTAGAACCGATAATGCTCTTGAATGTAAACCGGGTCTCATTCTGAATCGGCACTTTTTTATATGACCCATCGACCTTCTTGATAATGCCGTCCAAATATTCATAATCCTTGACAAAACAGACGGCCCCGACCAGCTGACCGTTCTTCCTGATCGGATAATTACTGTTGATACTATTCACAACTCTGCCGTTTCTGGCAGTGTATATGTGGTTGTAATTGATAATGGCTTTATTGTGCTTCAGGCAGCGCATGATCGTGCTGGAATTCTCATCCAGATCATAGACATCCACCATTTTCCGGCCAATCACATTTTTATAGTCAAGGCCGTCCATCTTGGCGTGGGTCTTGTTGTAATAAAGGATGGATCCATGTTTATCCGCCATAAGTATTCCCTGGTCAATGGCCTCTAAAATGGGGAAAAAATCTCCGGAAGTGATATCAATATACAGGTCTTCTTCAGATTTTTTCATTTTTTTCCGAAATTCTGACATGGCGTGATGGTAACGTAGTTAAAATCATCTGTAAATCATTCTTTTTTACCGATCTATCGACAAAAAGACACCCATCGTCCGGCACATTCATTCTTTTTCAGGCCGCAATCCGGTTTGTGTCAAATGGTACCGACAGTACAGGATAGACATGGTATACATGCCGGAAGATCTCTTCTGTCCGGATCTTTACATCATGGTCTGCGTAATGTTCCACCGGCAGATTGGTGGTCGCTTCACACAAAAAAATCTGAATGCTCAGCCTGACTGGATCACAGGGGGCTTTTCTTGTTGTCCCGTGATCAATGCGTGATATCCGTGTCATGGCCAAACTTGAGGATTAACGATCTTATAAAGCAATGATTGGTTATTTCTTTATGCAATTTGTGCAGCAGTCCGCTGCACTATTTGTCGTTCAGTCCAGGCCCGGAGCGCAGGTCTGAAATACTTACACCCCTTTACCGACCGGAAAAGAACCCTGCCGGATTTTACGGAGACCTGATCCGGGCGCGCCAGCCCTTTTTCTGATTTTTCCATCAGGCACCTGACCTGAATAACGTCTCTGTCTCCAAATCGTCCATATCGGAATGAATTCCGAAAAAGTCTTGACTATTTCGGAATGGATGTCAGAATAGTCTTCATGGAACGATATATCACACCCTATATTCAACAAGATCTGGATCAAAAAATCATCCTGCTGACCGGGCCGCGCCAAACCGGAAAAACGACGTTGTCAAAAATGCTGAAACCTGATTTTGATTATTTCAATTATGATCATGTTGATGACAGATCCAGCTTGCAGGAAAGATCCTGGGACCGGTCAAAACCCCTGATCATATTTGATGAGCTGCATAAGCTCAAAAACTGGAAGTCATGGGTGAAGGGCATTTATGATAAGGAGGGGATTCCACCGTCTATACTGGTTACAGGCAGCGCCCGGCTGGATACCTATAAGAAAGTGGGGGATTCCCTGGCAGGACGATTTTTCCAGTTCAGACTGCATCCCCTGGATCTGAAAGAGATCCACATGTTTTTAAACCCCGGCGACCTTGAAGCAGCACTGGACACCCTGCTTTCGATTGGTGGGTTTCCAGAGCCTTTTTTAAATGGCACAACCCGTTTCTATAACCGCTGGAAAAAATCCCATCTGGATATCATTCTTAAGCAGGATCTCATGGATATTGAAAATGTTCAGCAGATCACTCAGATGGAAACGCTGATCCAACTATTGAGACACCGGGTGGGAAGCCCGCTGTCATACAGTTCCCTGGCCCGGGACCTGCAATGTTCCGATAAAACAGTTAAAAGATGGCTCACGATCCTCGAAAACATGTATGTGCTTTTTAAAGTACGGCCCTTTCATAAAAACATTGCCAGGGCGATTCAAAAAGCGCCTAAATTTTACTTTTACGATACCGGGCAGGTTCTGGGAGATCCAGGCATCAAGCTGGAAAACGCTGTGGCATGCGCCATTCAAAAAGAACTTCATTTCCGGGAAGATTGTCTGGGAGAAGAAGGACGGCTCAATTATTTGAAAAACAAGGATGGCAAAGAAATTGATTTCTGTATTTCAACAAACAGTTCCCCGGGTTTGTTGGTAGAGGTAAAATGGAACGACACCAATCTGAGCCCGAATTTCGAGACATTTAACGCATTTTTCCCCGGAATTAAAATGGTCCAGGTGTCAAAAAAACTGGACCGGGAAAAAACGTTTCCAAACGGGGCGGAAATCAGGCGTGCTTCCACCTGGTTGTCTCAATTACATCTGCCCTGATTTCCTGGAACGGATAACTCATCCACGCGGCAGCCGGTCAATCCAGATGAAGAATCACAGGGTTTTCTCCTGTTGCATTTTTAAATTTCTTTTACTATACAGGAACACAGTATTTTTCCCCATCGGTCTCAGTTCCTGTAACCGAAAGAGAGGAGCAATTTTTCCATGCCATTCTTCAACATATCCGATCTCATCTGGGACGACTTCATCTATCCCCGGAGCACCCGAAAACAGCAGACCATCGAGGCAGTGCTCTGGCAGGAACAGCCCATGGATTATGCCACCTGCAAGGATGACATGCTCCTGGAATCGGCCCGGCGCAATATCAGCCACGGGGATCGGCTCAGCCAGACAGACAAGCGGATCCTGGGCACCGTCAGCCGAACCCTTTTAATCGCAAAACACATTTAAGGAGACAACATGCAAACGACCGTTTCCAGCAAGTATGTTGACTTCTGAAGACATGATTTCAACTGATTCTAACACAGCCGTCGAACTGAACCGGCTGCATCTGTCCTTTGACGGACAACCGGTCTTGAAAGACCTGTCCCTGAGCGTGCATCACGGGCACAAGGTGACCCTGACCGGTCCGTCCGGTTCCGGAAAATCCACGGTTCTCAGGTGCATACTGGGCCTTGTGATGCCGGATTCCGGAACCATCACGATCCTGGGAGAGCCTGTCACCCGTCACAATATCTGGCAGAAAAGACGGCACATCGCCTATGTGGCCCAGGAACCGGACCTGGGTACCGGCAGTGTCAAACAAGTGATTGAAACCCCGTTCTCCTATCGGGCCAATGCCGGCCTGCGTGACAACCTTGCCCGGCTTCCCGAAATCATGGAAAGTTTCAACTTGCCGCAACCGTTGCTGGACAAGCAGATCACCCGGCTTTCCGGCGGAGAAAAACAACGGATTGCTCTGACCATCGCCATTTTGCTGGACCGCCCCATTGTGCTGCTCGATGAAGCCTCTTCCGCTCTGGACGCGAAAAACAAGCAGGCAGTGGCCGATTACTTCAAACAAGCGCAAAACACCACCGTACTTTCCGTGGCCCATGATTCTGAGTGGCTGGGATTTGCCACCCGGGTCGTTGACATGAACGAGATCCAGAAGACGTAAAGGGAAAACCGGATGAACCGAATTATTGATATCAGTCTGCTGAGTCTTGCCGGCGGATACCTGCTGTTGATTTTTCCTCTGGCCATCATGTTGTATCTGCGGGTGGACATGCTCAAAGAAACAGCGGTAGCCGTACTGAGGATGACCGTGCAGCTGCTGTTTGTAGGGCTGTACCTGCAAGTGGTGTTCAAGCTCAACAACCCTTTTTTAAACCTGGCATGGGTGGCTGCCATGATCCTGGTGGCGGATCTGTCCATTCTCAAAGGCTGCCGCCTGAAGCTGAAGCCTTTTCTGTTGCCCATGTTCATCGCGCTGGTGGTGAGTACCCTGCTGCCCATGATATTTTTTGCCGGCATCATTCTCAGGCTGCCCGGATGGTTTGAGGCCCAGTACGTCATCCCTCTGGCCGGAATGATTCTGGGCAACTGCCTGCGGGCGGATATTATCGGGCTCAATAATTTTTACCAATCCATCCACACAAATGAAAAATCGTATCATCAGTCCCTGGCATACGGGGCAGCATTGGCAGAAGCGCTGAATCCTTTTTTCCGGGATGCGCTGCGATCCGCCCTTGCTCCGACCATCGCCTCCATGGCGACCATCGGCCTGGTGTCCCTGCCCGGCATGATGACAGGCGTCATTCTTGCCGGAGCAGATCCCTTTACGGCCATCAAATATCAGATCGCCATCATGATTGCCATTTTTTCAGGAACAGCCATCACCGTGTTTCTGGCGATCCAGTTGACGGTGGCAAACAGTTTCGATGCTTTTGGCATGCTTCATCCGGATATTCTGAGGGATTATTGAATTTTTTTCATTGATCGCATTTTTTCCTGGATTTTTTCATACAACTCATCATAGACAGCGCTTTTCCCATACTGTTTTTCATGTTTGCCAAGGAGTGGCGCAAGCTGGGATCCAAGGGCAGTCAGTGTTTCCTCTATGATTTTATGCAAAAAACTCAAGCGAAAATTCATTGTTTTTGCAAATTTTTCAAGGGAATGGATTTTAACCTTTTCCGCCCGGTATGTATCACCTACGGCCATCGCAAATTTGGGAGTCAGCGCCGGATAAACCTGAGTGGAAAGCAGATCGTAAAATGGGGCGAATCGCATCTGTTTATCATGGATGATTGAATAGTTTTTGCCATGGGCATCATAATTACCAATCAGGTAGTTGAATGCCATGATGCGGCAGAAGTTAATTCTGACTTCAGGACCGTCATCGGACAGGTATTCATCAATCAATTCCCGGCATTCCAGAAACCTGGGGCCCCCTGATTCCTGATATTTTCTGTCAACCGGATACCCTTTTGCCTGACAGAAATCCTCATTTTTTATTGCGGGTCAAGGTGCCGACGATCTTTTGATCCCAGAATACCAGCAATCCGGTCATCGGGAATCACCTTTGTTTTCCGGAAGCGGGTTCTGTGCGATGTATACGATCAGGCATTTTTTTATCGAACGGTGAAAACCGGTCATCATGCGGCCAGTCGAAACGACCATCGCTAAAGAAACTCAGACCTCGGTACGAAACCCATTAATCCAGATGAATCACCACGGAAAAACAGGAAAAAATTCCTTGAAAATTGACCTGAATCAATGCATCCGGCAACCGGTCCTGTTACAAGTGGATATATGACTGCATATAAACAACAGGATAGACACTTATGACAGGCAAAAAATCTCTTTTGGGTTCATTCTTATCCGTCAGACGATGGTTTCAGCTGATATTTCTGGGAATCACCCTTGCCATCGGCATTCAGTTCACATGGTTTGTTTTTATCCTGGAACAAGGGGTTGTTCCGGATTTCAACCGCCCCCCGGGGGTGGAAGCGTTTCTGCCCATCAGTGCCCTGGTCAGCCTGAAGCACACCCTGTCCACCTGGCCCATCAATGATATTCATCCATCCGGGCTGGTGATTTTTCTGATTGTCTGTGCCACTGCCTCCATCCGTTCAGACAGGCGGACATCCGGAAATCGATGTTGAAAAAATGAAGAAAATGATTCAGGCTATGAAAGCACGGCGCGCTCAAACCGCGCCTTTCATAGAGATGAAAGGAGAGTGACATGACCATCCCCGGCAATCTTTTAACCACGGCCATGGCCGTGATGCCTCACACGGATGTGGACCGGGCCCTGAAAACGGCCCTGACTCTGGATATTCCGTTCTGGCCCCAGCTGCCCAATTATTCCTATTACGAAGACATGTATGTCCAGGCAGGCGAGCATTTTCCCGGCATCATTCTGAATCTGGAAAAAAAGACCCTGCGGTTTTCCATGGACCGGTTTGTGGAAGAATTTGAAGCAGCCATGGCCCATTTTGACGACCCGGAATATTTTGATGTCAGTGACACCTATTCTGCGGTGTACCACCGGTTTCTGGACCTGGACCTGTCGGACCGGCCAGCCGTCCGGGGTCAGCTGGAAGGCCCGGTGAGCTTCGGGTTCAATATCCTGGACCAGGATGAGCGGCCCATTCTGTTTGACGACACGGTGCGGCCGTTCATGTTCGAGTTCATGGCAAAGCGCATCAATGTGCAGCTGGCAAAACTCAAGCAGAAAAACCCCAACGCATTCATGTTCATTGACGAGCCGGGCATGCAGTTCGTGTTTTCCGCCATGTCCGGATATGGGGAACAAAAGGCCAAACAGGATCTGGACCTGTTTTTCTCCGCCATTGACCGGCCCCGGGGCATTCACCTGTGCGGAAACCCGGACTGGGATTTTCTTCTGGGCCTGGACATGGATATTCTGTCTCTGGACATTTATACCAATGCGGATATCTTCGGTGCCAGCACACGATCAGTGAAACGGTTTCTGGACAGAGGCGGCATTCTGGTGTGGGGGATCGTGCCCACGGGCATGGAGACATTTGAAACGGAAAACCTGGATCTGCTGGCGTTCCGGCTCAAAACTGTGTGGCAGGCCCTGGACAAAAAAGGGATTCCATTGGATCAGATCCTGGCCCAGAGCCTGATATCACCTGCCACCTGCTGCCTGGTGAACAAGGACAGGGAAAAAACCGTGGAAAAGGCGTTTAAACTGACCCGTGCCATGTCGCAGGCCCTGCGGGAGGAATACCACCTGACATAAAGGAGGAAGGCCCATGCACGTCACCCGGGTGTTAATTCAGGAACATGTACTGATTAAACAGGTGCTGTTTCTTCTGGACCGGTCCCGGCAGGCCAAGGCCCGGGACGGAACCGACAATATCACGGTGGTGGCCCTGACGTTGAGGCAAGCCTTTCAAGTGACTCACCAGAGTGACTGTCCGGTTTGGTACCGGGAATTTCTCCGGCGGGTAAGCTATTGATTTTCTTCTAAGGCAGGGATCCGGTGATATGAAACAGCAGGACCCCGTGACCGAACCGGGGGCCACCAATAGTCATGCTGCGGTTGTTTTTCAAAAGCACCCGGGTTTGAAATACCGCCTCGTTTCTGTTCAGAATCCGGATGTCATACTGGATTCTGCCGCCCTGGCTGTTTGTGGGGGTCAACACCAGGGTCCGGCGGTCCGGCAGATCGATGCGCCCGGGCTGCTGAAACGCCAGAGACAGGGTTTTGTCCTGGAGCAGGGTGTACCCCGTGTACCGGAACACTTTTTCCAGCTCAGGCACGATCCTGCGTAATGCCGGATCAATGGACCGGGACTGGGTGGATGCCTGAATCACCTGGACATGGGTGATGACCTGATTCCGGGCAAACACGGTCTGAGCCGGGCAGCAAAACCAGATCACTCCGGCGGCAATGGCCGCGAACTGGATCAGCCTGATGAAACTGGACATATCCCTCCTTTTCATGGTCAGGTCTCTGAATACCAGATAATGGTATGATGGGTGTCAGGTGTTTCAAAAATCATGACCGCAGTATACTCGGTATCGATGGATGTGACAATAGCGCTGGGGCTGTCCGGCGAGATTCCGTTGTTCATCAGAGTGATCCCGCCGATCACCAGCAGCACCGCAGCCGACGCCGCTGCCAGCATCGGACGGAACGGAATAAACCGGCGAAACCGGGGGCCGAAAAAAATCCCGCCCCGGGATCCGCCCGATTTTTCCGCCGAATGCTGCATGGACTGGTACAAGCGGTCCGGGTCGATAACCAAGCCCGACGGTTCAACCAGTTCATCAAAGGTTTTTGCGGCCTTCCGAAACTGCACGGCCAGATTCCGGCAGGTGGAACAGGCATCCAGATGGTGCCGAATCTGCTCAATCTCCTGCCGGGGAAGTGCCTGGTCAATGAACCTGCTGATCTGTTTTTCCGAATATTTACCGCAAGACTCTGTCATACCGGTTTCTCCTGGATTTGTTTCGGGTTCAGAACCTGGGCCACCTGTTTTCTGGCATGATACAGCCGGGAAGCCACCGTGCCTTTCCGGATCTGAAGAAAATCGGCAATCTCTTCGTAGGACAGTTCTTCCAGTGCATACAGCACAAACACGGTCCGGGTTTTTTCCGGCAGGTGTTTGACGGCATCCATGAGCCGTTCCTGGAACTGTTTTTTCTGCATCAGGGTTTCCGGTGTCTCCATGGGGGTCTGTTCCTGAAAAAGGCTGGGATCATTTTCCCGGGTGATGGGATCATGGTGCCACCTGAACCGCCGTTTCCATCTTCGTTTCCAGTTGAGGCAATGGTTGACCGTCATTTTTCTCAACCAGGTATACAATGCGGCTTCCTGACGGAACGAATGGATCTGCCGGAACACGGTGATGAACACTTCCTGAACGATTTCCCGGCTTTCCTCCGGGTCCAGGGTGATGCCGTAGGCCACCTTGAGCAGGCGTTTCTGAAAGGTGCTGACCAGAAATGCAAAAGCGTTTCGGTCCCCCTGCCTGAGCTGTTCCACCAGGTGTTGTTCATCCATGGTTCCATCTTCGGCAGCAGCGACATCTGCGGCCGTCCATTGCCCGGTACCCCGTTGCCCGCACCACCCGGCTCAGTACCGGACCTGAACCCGGCGTTCCTCCCAGTATCCATCCCGCACCTTGAATGATTCATACCGGCCGCCGACCCAGTGCCCTTTCCGGTTGTAGTGGCCCGGATTCCAGCGGGTTTCATATACCGGTTCCACCCAGATCCGCTGGATTTCCCAGCGGACAACCGGCTGCCGGGCATACCGGCGATCATCCCGGCATTGAGGAACCCGGTCAAAAGCGGGCGGTCCGTGATGCCGCTGGGGCGCACTGTATCCGGATGAGTGATTCAAGCCTTTGTAAATGGCGGTTCCCAGCACGGCCGCCCCGACCCCCAGCAAAAATCCTTCCGTGGTTTTCCGGTCAGCATGGGCCGGTGCTGTGGACAGGCAGATAAACATAACAACCGCAGTGGTGATCGAAATCAGTGTTTTCATTTTTCATTCTCCTTTTGCATGTTACGGGTCAATCCCTGTTTTTGTAAAGACAAATCTGCATTGTTCTTTTCTTCATCATTCTTTATCAGGGCAGACACCGCAAAAAGGAAAATGTTCACAAAAATTTAAATTTTTCCGGCACAAACCGGCTTGGGTCATCCCTGCCAACGGGTTTTCAATACCGGGACCGGGTCGATCAAATGGCGGCTCAGGTCTGACCGGCTCATCTCTTCAACCATACCGGCGAAATGGTCGTTGGACTCTGAAGAAAAATTTGACCTGGACACGGTTTTTAAATTAAGATACGGGCAAATAATAAAGGGATGTTTGATGCTGGCATATAAAATATTTGTTTTGGGGCGATAACGGGAATATGGATCTGTTCTGGGCACATATTTCAGGACCCCAGGCCCATCCGGCAATGGTGGTGCTGCCCTATGCCATTCTGCCGGCAGTGGGATTTCCTGTCACGCCTTTTCTGGTTCTTCTGGGCTTAAGATTCGGATCTGTGTGGGGCATTGCGATCATGCTGGCGGTGATCCCCATTCACCTGGCCTTTTCATTCTGGTTCACCCGGGCCGTTGCCGGCCGGTGGATACAGACCCTGGCAGAAAAATTCAACATATCCATCCCCCAACTGCCGGAAAACCGGGGCCTGGGATTCGGCTTTTTATTCATGGCTATTCCAGGGCTCAGCTATGCCTTGAAAAATCTTATGCTGCCGTTGTCAGGCATCCGGTTTTTTTATTACATGGGGTGCGCGTGGGTGATTCAGGGGATCATGGGAATTCCTTTTGTGATCATGGGACGGGCTGTGGTGCAATGGGACATGCGGCTGCTGGCCGTAGCTGGGGGCGTGCTTGTGGCAATTTTTCTGTTCCGGCGCAAAATTCTTGGCATATACCGCCACATCATAAAATCGTAACACGGTCCTGGCCGGCGCAACATGAATTGACGGCTGAAAAGAACACGCATTGACGCAGGACAAATCCCCGGATCAGGGAAACGAAGCCGGTTCCAGCAGACAATACCCGTGGGATGTATCCAGCTCCTTTGGCCGGTATCCGGGAACCGCTGCCCTGCAGGGAAGCGGTCTGCCCTTGATCGATGCGGTGAGAAACAGTTCCAGGCCGGTGCGGGACCGGACAAATCTCACGCTGACAACGCCTCCGGGTACCAGGGTAGGACCGAAAGACAAAGGGATGTCCTGCTCAAGCCATTCCGGAAAAATACCAGACCCCAGAATGAGCGTGCGCCCCTCTTCTCTGATAAACAGGCTGCGCATCATCATGACCCATTCTGCGGCAGCCCAGCCATGCTGGCCGTCTCCCATGCACCCGCCGCCGGTTAAAGGATTGATGGCTTCCGGCCACTGGCCTGTGGAAGATGCCAGATCTGCAACCGCGTGGATCAACTCTTTGTACCGGGGATCCCGGCTGCGCAGAAAGGTCTGGGCCATGGCCAGGGTCAGGTAGATATTGATGCCGGAATGGATCATATCCTGGAAAAAAGCATTGCCAAAAGAACAATGGGCCATGAGATAAGACAGGGTGTTCATGATCCCGGCATCATTGGGGGATGTGATCTGCAACGGATAATCGGCCACCAGGGATCCCACAGCACCGGCATCCATCCGGCGGTAGGGCGATGCCGGCATGGCCTGGTGTTTTTGATACCCGGGGGACTGGGCCAGGGAGGTGAAAATGCAGGTTTCAAAATCCTTTGCCTGGGCCGCAAATAATTTCTGATCTGCAACGCTTCCCTGATTTTTTGCCAGTTCTGCAGCGGCCCGTAGTCCGGCAACCCCCCAGAAATCATCCCAGAAATAATAATCATTGGGCCCCAAATGTTCGGCGCTGAACCCGGCCGGCAGCAATCCGTCATGGGGGTTGCCATCTTTTTTGCTCCGGCGTTTGTGCACAATCCACCGGGCCCCTTTCATGAGAGAGGTGAAAACCGATGTCGAAAAAACCTGCCCTGTGCACTGGGCAAACCGGTGGGCGATCCACAGCACCTGGCCGTTGGAATCCCATTCTCCTTCCTGGGACTGGAAATACCCGCTCAGTTTCTGGCGGCTCTCAAACCCCTGGATCAAGCGTTCGCATCTTTGGGCAAGCCCTAAGCCCAGCAGGGCATTCATCATCAGGCACGCGTCCCGGAACCAGAACCGCCGATAAGTATAAGGTCCCGGAACCACCTCATCCGCACTTAACAGCAGCAGGGTCCGGACCGCCGCATCGTAGAGAAATTGATATCTGGCATCCGGTATGGCCAGGGCTGCGGTTTTTGAAACCATCTGTGACGCCGGTACTGCCGGCCGGCCCGTGTTGGAAGAGACAACGTCCGTGTCCTGATCCAGGGGCACCTGAATATCAATTTGGGTCGCATCTTTCACGTCAATCGGGAAAAACGCGGCAGCCGTTGCCATGCCGATGGGGCATGCCGTCTGGTTTTCCGCCTGGGGCCGGTCCAGTGCCAACGCCACATCCCCGTGATCATAGGTGGAAAACAGCACTTTTTCAGGCGCGGTGCCAAAGTGCACCTCGTGGGTGTGGTTCATGACAAACCGTCTGTCATCATAGCGGATATGATCGATGAAATAGATCCCTTCCGGATTATAGGGCCGTATGGACACAATCAGCCACCCCGTATCTGTCTGCATGCTGCCCCTGGCAGTCATTTGCATCACCGGGCCGGCAGGGGTATCCATTTTCACGCAGGCCGTGCAGACAAGAGACAGGGTGTTTTTCTCTGTGACAGTGGTGACGGCCAGTTCGTCTGACAGACCAAGGGTCTGCACCGCCCGGGGCTGCCGGGATGGCAGCAGCAGGTGGTTGTCTTTTGTCATGAGCCAGACATCAATGGACCATGCATCAAACAACGGGGTCACAAGCCCCCTGGGATCGATGATGGGGTAGGCGGCAAGGTCTGGATGGCCGACTGCCGTCCAGTTTCTGTGGGTCACATTGATATGGGAAAAGGAAAATCCCCTAGGGATAAAAGACGCATCTTTGGGGGTGAACTGCTTGACCACCCAGAAGGGCCAGACCCAGTCAAGATTGTACTGAATGGCCCGGGTGTTGACCAGGCCCCGGGCATGGAAAATAAGTCCCGCCCGGAGCAGTTCAATGGGTTCCTGGACTTCAGAGGGCTTGCCAAACTGCCGCAGCCGGGCCATGAGGGTGACAGGGTCCAAAAATCCATAAAATCCGGTGATCCGTCTGATCAGAAACCGCCATGGCAGCCATTTTTTAAAAAATTTATGTACCATTATCCCGGTTCAACAAGGTGAGGGACTGGGCTTTTTCAGCGATCAGCTCCCATTCCGTTTGAATCGCAACCAAAAATGATTCCCAGGGTTCCGTTCCCCTGTCTCCATTTTCAGTCCTGTCATCTTTAGGGGAAACCGCCATGGCATAGAGGTCCAGAAGCTTATTGACACAGGCTTGTCTGCTGAATTTCAGGGCTGTCTGGCTTGCGTGCTCCTGCCAAAAGCGCAATTTTTCAAAATCAGCCAAAGCATCCCGGATGGCCCGGGAAAACGCGCGTTGACCTGCATCTTCAGGAAGAAGTCTCCCGTTTTTCTGGTTTTCCACCACTTCCCGGACACCCGGCCCATCCAGGGCGATCACCGGTGTTTTTGCAGCCATGGCTTCGGTGAGCACCATGCCCTGGGTTTCGGATTGTGACGAAAAAACAAACAGATCCATTGCCTGGTACGCATCGGCCAGGGTCCTGCCCGTGAGGTTTCCCGTGAGAACCAGCCGGTGGGCAAGCTTACAATCTGTAAAAATATCATGGATTGTTTGTCGGTCCGGCCCGTTTCCTGCCACACAAAACCAGGTATCTTCAAGGGTTTGCATAGACCTGGCAACACTTCTGGCCAGAAATGCCAAATTTTTTTCAGGGGCAAGCCGGCCCACATGTCCGATGACAACGGCGTTTTCCGGGATGTGGTATGCTTTTTTAAAACCCTGCCCATCCCCTGAAGCAAAAAATTGTGTGTCCACGCCTGTGGGAAGTTGTGCCACCGGTGTGGTGACCCCGCGTTTTTTGATCAGATCAGCAATGCTTTGGCTGGGCGCCACCACCTGATCGCATAAATTGGCGTACATGGTGGACAGGTTCCGGGCAAACTGCTTGAAATTGTCATTGTCCCCGGTGACATAATGGGTATATTCCTCGTACCGGGTGTGGTGGGTGAAAACCAGGGGCAGCCTGCGCCGCCGGGCAGCCCTGAAGGCGGCATCGCCGAGCAGATACGGGTGGTGGCTGTGAATGATATCCGGGGCAAACGCATCCAGTTTTTCGTCAATGTAAAACGGCACGGGGATGCGCATGGAAAAGTCACTGCCGTTGAAATTCTGGATGGCAGGGACCCGCAGAATGGAAACATCGTCACTGTTGTCGGCATCGTCTTCGGCAAAGGTCGGCGCAACAATGAGCACGTGGTGTCCCTTTTTTTGCAGGTCCCTGGAAAAGGTGTTTACGGACCGGGCCACCCCGCCCACATGGGGCAGGTAGGTATTGGTGAACATGCAGATATTCATGATATTCTCAAATATCCATAAAATCCGGTGCCACGGCCAGGATCATGGCATGGCCCCCCTGGACGTTGCAGACATTGTCAAACCCTTTCTGATTGAGCAGCACCTGGCATTCATAAGACCGGGCGCCCGTACCGCAGACCAGGCAAAGCGGTTGGTCGGACGGCACCTCATCCAGCCGGTCCCGGAGCTGATCCTGGGGAATATTCATCCATTTGTCCTGGTATTTTTCAATAAACGGGGCCGCTTCTTTGGGATCCCTGACATCCATGACCTGGATCTGGTTTTTGGCAAATTCCCGGACAAAATCCACCGGATCCATGGGCACGTTCCGTCCTTCCAGGATATTGTCCAGCACATTGCCGGCATTGTTGATGATATCCATGGCTGAGGCAAAGGGCGGGGCATACCCGGTTTCAAGGGAACAGACCTCGTCCACATCAATGCCGGCGGAAAGCAGGGGCGCCACCGCATCCACCCGGGCCTTGACGGCATCTCCCTGACCGCCCACGGACTCAATGCCCAGGATTCGCCGGGTTTTCCGGTCGGCAATCAAGTGAATATACATGATCCGGGACGAGGGATAAAAATGGGCCCTGTCCGACTGGGCCACCACGGCATGGACGGGATCGTATCCGATGGCCCGGGCCTGGGCAAAGGTCAGCCCGGCTTTGGCTGCGGCCATGTCAAAGGCTTTGATACAGAAAGTGCCCACCGTGCCCTTGAATTTGGAAGCCCGGCCATGAATGTTGTTGGCAATGATCCGGCCCTGGCGGTTGGCCAGGGACCCCAGGGGCATGGTCATGTTTTCGCCGTTGACCAGGTTCCGAAGTTCCACACAGTCACCTCCGGCATAGATATGGGGATCGGTGGTGCGCAGCCCCCGGTCCACCAGCAGAGCACCGGATCTGCCCACAGCCAGCCCGGCATCTTTGGCAAACTGGGTGTTGGGCCGGACCCCGGCGGACATGACCACCAGGTCGCACGGCAGGGTTTGCCCCCCGACTTCCACGGATGTCACGCCGGATGTATCATCGCCGTTAATTTTATCCACTTTCCGGGACAGCATGACCGTGACGTTGTTCTGCTTGAGTTCCATCTCCACCACCTTGGACATGTTCTTTCCCAGGGCAGCCGGAAGAATCTGATCCGCCATTTCAACGATGGTGGTATCCACGCCCCACAGATCGGTCAAGGCTTCAGCCATTTCGATACCGATGGCGCCGGCCCCGACCACCACGGCGCGGCCCACTTTTCCCTTGGAGATGGTGTCTTTGATATCCCTGGCAGAATGAAGATTGGACACGGTAAATACCCGGGGCAGGTCTGCGCCCGGTATCGGGGGCCGGACCGGCGTGGCCCCGGTGGCAATCACCAGTTTATCATACGGCAGGACGTCTTCTTTTTCCGTGTCCAGATGACGGATATGCAGTGTTTTTTTATCCCGGTCAATGGATACGGCCTCCACCCGGGGCAGAATATTCACCCCTTTGCTGGACCTGAAAAATGCCGGATCACGCAGTACATGGGAGGAGGTGGAACAAAGCCCTTCCAGATCATTGATATCCCCGCCCACATAATAGGGAATCCCGCATCCCCCGTATGAAATCAGATTATCCCTGTCGATCACGGTAATGTCCGCATCCGGATCCAGCCGTCTGAGCCGGCATGCCACTTTGGGACCTAACGCCACAGCGCCGACAATAATCACGCGTTTATTCACGGTGTTTTTCCTTTATTTTCACCGGCCGCCCGGTGTAAACCAGGCGACGGAAATTTTATTCAAAAGCCTGCCCAATCTGCGGCAGGCTGATTTAACCAAACGAATTAATATAGGGATGACGCGACAAAATGCAAGGGAAAAGAAGCAGAGTTCAGCCCTCTTTCTGTCCGCCCGTCAGAACTGAATGCACTTTTTCCCCAAGGGTTTTTTTTGTGAAAGGTTTCTGGATAAACGGGGTTTTGGCATCCAGAATACCATGGCGGGTGATGGCATCGTCTGTATAGCCCGACATGAAGAGGACCTTGAAATCGGGGGAGATTTTTTTTCAATCGGTCAATCAGAATTTTTCCGCTCATTTCGGGCATCACCACATCTGTCAGGATGAGGTCCGACTTCAGTTGTTTTTCTTCAACAAGCAACAGAGCCTCCCCGCCGTTGGATGCGGACGGGGTTTCACATTCCTGCATCAAAATTAATCTTTCACTCGACAGTATCAGGTTTTGTAATGTATTGGTATCAGAATCTTTTCAGTGCCGTGAAAAATCACGCAATGGATAATTTACTCATTAATTTATCTTTTGGTTTCATCCAGCACTTTTCGAACTGTTTTTGCCAGGTCTGCCTTCACAAATGGTTTTCTCACAAATGCTTTGATGCCGATTTCTGTGGCAGATTCATCAGAAACCTTTTTGCTGAAGCCGGTGCACAAAATCACTGGAATATCCGGTCTAATATTCATCAGTTCTGAAGAGAGCACTTCCCCCGTCATATGGGGCATTGTCATATCCGTGATAACCAAATCAATATCGGTTGGGTTGGACCTGAAAAATTCAAGCGCTTTAAGACTTTCGGTTTTTATTTCAACAGAATAGCCCAATTGCTCAAGAGTCCTTTTCCCCATTTTAGCAATTGATGCTTCATCATCAACATAAAGGATTTTCTCTGACCCGGTTGGCAGTTCTTCATGCGTGTAAATACGATCCAATTTTTCCTTTTTTGTAATCGGCAGATATGCTGTGAATGTTGACCCCTGTCCAAGTCTGCTGTCAACTGTTATTTTTCCCCCATAGATTTCAACAATGCCCTGGACTACAGCAAGGCCCATACCAGTTCCCTCGCCAAATTTTTTTGTGGTAAAATAGGGATCAAAAATAGAGGTGATGATTTCGTCAGGAATGCCTGTCCCGGTATCTGACACACTGAGCTGAATATAATCTCCCGGTTTTACATCAATGGTATCTTTTTTTGTGCCAGGTTCAATAGAAATATCTTTGATGTTGACCTCAAGCAGGCCGCCATGATCCTCCATGGCATGCGCAGCATTGGTGCAAAAATTCATTAGTATCTGGTGGATTTGGGTTGGGTTTCCCCGTATGAAGGAGTCACTTTTGATATTCTGTCTGATTTCAATAGACGTGGGAATAGATGACCGGATAAATCTTAAGACTTCCTTTATAATAACGCTTGGTTGCAACGGCCTGGTTTCTTCTTCTGACTGTCGGGCAAAAGCCAAAATCTGCTTAACAAGATCTTTCGCACGGTTTCCAGCAGTGAGAACTTCCTGGAGATCGTCTTCAAATTCTGTATTTTCTTCAACTTGATCAAGGGCCAGTTGGGTAAATCCAATGATGGATGAAAGGATATTGTTAAAATCGTGGGCAATGCCGCCGGCAAGGTTGCCGATCGCTTCCATTTTTTGAGATTGATGAAGCTGTGATTCAAGGCGGTGTCTGGCCCTTTCATCTTCTTTGCGCCAGGTGGTATCGGCAGAGACAACCGTCAGGTATTCAACGGTTTCATGATCATCAAAAACAGGTATAAGTGTGGATTCAAGCCACACCTCATTTCCTTCAATATCATTGGCCAGAGCTTCTATCATCCTCATTTTACCGGTATCTTTTACCTTTTTCAGATTCTCTGCCATCTCTTTTCGAAAAGGCTCTGGAAAAAACTTGAACGGGTAGGGTTGTCCATAAACTTTTGCATTGTCGTCAAGTTTCAGCATTTTATAGCCATTGGCGCTCATGTATTGCAGATTGAAATCCAGATCCACAATTTTATGACAGACCGGCGAATGGTCCAGCAACGCCTGGTTTCGCTTCTCCAAAAATTTTAATTTTTTTTCCGCTTTTTCCCTGTCCAATACATGCCCTAATCCCTGGCCAAAAAATCTAAGCAATGATTCTTCATTATTCTCCCATTCCCGACATTTACTAACCGAGTCGAATCCCAGGAAGCCCAGAAGGTTTCCTGATTTTTCTATTGGTAATACCATGAGAGATTGGATGCCCTGATCTCCAAAATGTTTTTTTTCAGATTGCGCTTTTTCCGGCAATTTGGACACATCGGGGACGTTAAATATTTCATTGTTTCTAATATGTTCCATGAACCAAGGCAGTTTTTCTTCAACAGGGATATCCTTTAAATTGTGTATTTGAGGCTCAACTCCAATAGCGCACCATTCATGAGTATTGACCATGGTGTGGGGATTTTTGTTAAATTGAAAAATATATGTTCGGTCAGCCTGGGTAAAATTTCCTATCAGAGACAGGGAGTTATCTATTGCTGTATCAATGCTGTCTATACCAATTCCGGCCAAGTTTGAAGAGAGTGTTCCCAATACTTTCTCATACTCGATTCGCTTCTGCAGCGTATTCCCGGTTTTGGTGGCCTGAAAATTTAGAATAAAAAGGACAGATACAAGCAAAACAAAAAGGAATAATATAATATATCCTGCTGCATTAAAAAGGGATGACAAAACCCGCCCAGATATGGCTTCAGTATTACTCAAGTGAACGATTTCCCATCCGGAGAGCTCTTTAATATCGGTACGTATTAAATCATATTTTTTACCAGATTTATCAGAGACTTTTCCCTGTCCTGTTTGTCTAAACCCAATCCACGGCCATGGACCCTTTCCAAATTGTTTTGATGAGTTAAGCCGAGCAATGGATTTTTTATCAATTTCCCATAAGGTATGAAGTATTTTGTCTGTATGATCTGATATAAAAACCACGCCGTTTTCATCGGTTATAAATACCCAATCTTTGTGATCCGCATGTGTTGGTGCGTGTCTGCCTAAAATATCATCTTCAATCACCTCAACATTTTCCTTGATGACCACAACACCGGTTAAGGTTTTTTCCTCATCAAATACGGGACAGCTATAATAAATGCCCCGTTTTCCTGAGGTAATGCCCTGTGCCATGTAGACGGACTGGGTTCCTTGAACGGCATTTTTAAAATAGGATCTGAATGAATAATCTTTCCCTACAAAACTGCTTAAATCATTACGATTACTCGAAGCGATGGTGATACCATTCATGTCCATGAGATAGCATGCGCTTGTTTTCATGGAAGCGTTATATATATCCAGTATATTATTTGCATTTTTCAAGTTTTCCAGAGAATGCTGTTTCAATAGAAGACTTATTGCAGGGCAACGGCTCAGTGAAAGGGTTATACGCTGATAGCGTGAAATCATCTCGGAAAAAGAATGTTTAATTGAATCGGTGTGTGAAATCGATGTTAAACGATCCTCATTGTAAGCCGCAATTTTTTGGGCATTATAATAAAAATACAGACCGAATGCAGAACTAAGCAGTGTTAGGATCGTAAAACAAAAAAATATGTATTTAAGCTTCATTTTCGACCTCAGGATTTTCAGCCATCGAATAATTATGTAAAATTTCAGCCTTTGGCTTCATCAAGTACCTTTCTGATTGTTTTGGCCAAATCCGCCTTCACAATCGGCTTGAAGGCGAACGCCTTGATACCAATTTCCAAAGCGGTCTCATCAGAGACTTTTTTGCTGTAACCTGTGCAAAGGATCACAGGGATATCCGGCCGAATTTTCATCAGCTCGATGGACAGGGTGTCTCCCGTCATCTCCGGCATGGTCATGTCCGTAATGACAAGATTGACACCGGCGGGATTCGAGCGAAAATGTTCCAAAGCGTCAGCACTGCTTGTCATTGCCGTCACGGAGTAACCCAATCCTTGAAGAATTTTTTGGCCCATCTTTGCAATTGCGGGCTCATCATCCACAAACAGAATGGTCTCATCACCTTTGGGCAATTCTTCAGATTCATAATATCCGGTTTTCTCGCTTTGTTCACTAATCGGCAGATAAATATGAAACGTCGTTCCTCTGGACAATTCACTGTTGACGCTGATTCCGCCGCCGGAACTTTCAACAATACCATATACCATGGCAAGCCCCATGCCGGTGCCTTCACCCGGCGGCTTGGTTGTAAAATAAGGCTCAAAAATGGTGCCCAAGTTCTCGGTTGCGATACCGGTCCCCGTATCTGACACAGCCAGTTCAATATAGTTACCCGGCATCAATGTCCGGCCTGTCACAGTGATCCCAAGATCAGTGACAACATCGTTCACTTCTATTGTCAGCATACCGCCGTTCTTTTCCATGGCATAGACGGCATTGCTGCAAAGATTCATGATGACCTGGTGAATCTGAACCGCATTTCCCAGAATAAAGGAATCACTGTGTATTTCCTGTCTGATCTCAATCGTGGACGGGGTGGATGACCGTATCAACTTGAGCACTTCTTTGGCGATGGGACTGATGCATACCGGTTTCATCTCTTCATCCGATTGCCGGGCAAAGGCGAGAATCTGGCTGACGAGCTCTTTGGCCCGTTTGCCGGCCGCGTAGACCTCCTGCAGATCATCTTTGATGGATGAATGATTATCCACCTCGTCCAGGGCCAGTTCCGTAAACCCGATGATCGAGGATAAAAGATTGTTAAAGTCATGGGCGATGCCGCCGGCAAGCTGCCCAAACGATTCCATTTTTTGCGACTGAATCAGCATTTTATGGAGTTGTTCTTTCTCACGTTCTGTTTGAAGGCGCTGGGTAATGTCATATATCATGGCGTATAAAAGGGATCGGCCGCCCACATCAATGGGACCGCTGTAAACCTCTACATCACGGATGGATCCGTCGGCTAATTGATGTTTGAATATAAAACGGTTTCGTTTTTGTTTAACAGTCTCCTCAATCTCCTTTTCCAGCACTTCAGTGGTCAACATGTTGATGTCATAAATGGATTTTGCGGTCAGTTCTTTGCGTGTCCAGCCGTAGAATGATACTGCCGCAGGATTGGCATCGACAATGCTGCCGTTTTTCGGATCCAGGAGCATCATGGCCACATGATTGTTCTCAAACAGGCTCCTGTAGCGTTTTTCACTTTCCAGCAGCGCATCATGCTCCCGGGAAAAGCGCTTGCTGTAATAGGCGTTTTCCACAACAGACGGGAGCTTGAACAGGTATCCCTGATCCTTGATGACATAATCAAAGACCCCCAGTTTCAATGCTTTGACGGCAATTTCCTCGTCCCCTTTTCCCGTGACCAGAATCACCGGAATATCCGGGTTGGAAGACTGTTTGATTCGTTTGACGATCTCCAGGGCATTTTCCCGGGGCAGCCGGTAATCCAGCAGGAGTGCAGAATATGAGGCAAAGGCATCGGGTTGATCCAGGTGATGATAAAAATCAGACACCGTGAATATGGCATCCATCTGAATATGCGGTGCATGCCGTTTCAGGTGCCTCCGGGTCAGATCCACATCAGCCTGGTTATGTTCAAGATACAGGATTTTAAGCTGCTGGGACCCGATTTCCCTTGTTTTACAATAAGAGACCAGGGCCGCCTCAAGAATGCCGGGCAGGTTGTCCAGATATCCCTTTTTTTTAATGACATAATCATCGGCACCTGCTTTTAAAGCCGCCACTGCGGCCTCTTCATCCCCCTGACCCGTGAGAATCACCACTGCCACAGGCAGGGAATGCCCCCGGATATGGGATAAGACGGCGATGCCGTCCCCGTCCTGGAGATGCATGTCCGTCAGCACCAGTTCATACGCTGAAAACGTTGATCCTTTGATAATTCTCAGGGCCTCGGTCTGGGATTTTGCGATGGTCACGTCAATGTGAGGCGCCTTTTTTTTCAACTGTCGTACGGTGAGATCCACATCAACCGGATTATCCTCGATGTACAGAATTTTCATGGGTTACCTCGGAAGAATGGTCGTTCCAATCCAGTAAAGATTAATTTCAGCGGCGACCGCAGCAAACTTATCAAAATCGACGGGTTTGATGATATAGGAGTTGGCACCGTATTTATAGGCGGTCTTGATATCTTTGTCTTCTGATGAACTGGTGAGGACGACGATGGGAATGACCTTGAATTCCGGGTGTTCTTTAAAACTGCGCGTCACTTCCAGTCCGCCAACTTTGGGAAGCTTCAAATCCATGAGAACGATCAATGGCAATGGGTCTCCGGCTTCCCACCTGGGAATAAAAGACAGGGCCTCTTCCCCGTCTCTGGCGATTTCAATGGGATTGGTGAGTCCTTCCTTTTTAAAGGCCCTCAACGTCAGATCGATATCCATGGGATTATCTTCCACGAGCAGGATCGGTCTTTCAGGATGGTTGTTTTGATTCATTCGTTATCGGCTCCTATGGGGTAACAGGGTTGTTTTTAGGGATGTCCAGGTAAAAGGTGGCGCCTTTTCCCGGGGTGCTGTCAGCCCGCACCCTGCCGCCGATCCGCTCGACGGCTTTGCGCACAATGGCCAGTCCGACACCGGTGCCGGGATATTCTTCAACCCGGTGAAGCCGCTGGAAGATTTCAAAAATCCGGTCCAGGTATTTGGGATCGAATCCGATCCCGGTGTCTTTGACCCAGACGGTCCAGTAATCATCGTCTTGACGGCCCCCGATGGTCACTGTCCCTGGGGTGTCTTTTTTTGTATATTTAATGGCATTGTCCAGATAGTTGGCCAGCACCTGCCGCAGGGTTTCCGGGTCGGACTCTATGGTTTGAAACGGGAGATCCACCGTCACCTTGATACGGCATTGTTCCATATCATGGGTTCTTTGATTCACCAGATTTTCAATCAATGAATTGAGATCAATGGCGGTCAGATGAAGGTCTTTACGTTCCATTCTTGAATAGGCCAGAAGATCTTCGATGAGCTTGTTCATCTGGGTGGCGCCCTGACGGACATTGTTTAAAAAAAACAAGCCTTCTTCATCCAGTTTGTCTGCATATTCTTCCGCCAGAAGACGGCTGTATCCGTCAATGCCCCTGAGCGGTGCTTTTAAATCATGGGAAACCGAATAAGTGAATGTCTCCAGTTCTTTGTTTTTTGCCTTTATTTCTGCAGCCCGCCGGTCGACAAGTTCTTCAAGATGTTCCCGGTATTCCGCAATTTCCTTATCAGCGGCTTTTCGTTGACGGATATCCCTGATAACAGCGAGCAATCGATCCTTGCCGCCGATCAAGGCGTTTTTTAAGCTGACTTCCACCCAGAATGCGTTCCCTTTTTTATCCCGGGCCATCCATTCGAAAACCTGAGGCCCCTCTTCAACTGTCTTTTTTATCCATTCTGCCGCTTCCACCATTGTAAACGGGGGCTCTCCCTGGCTCATGGATTCGACTGTCATGCCATAAAGCTCCGATGGCTCATATCCATACAAATCGCTGGCCTTTGAATTCGCATCCACAATTTCACCCGAGGTTTTATCGTGAATCATCACAACGTCGTTGGCAGCATCAAAAATTTCTCGATAATTTCGTTCCGAGTCAATGAGCTGTTTTTCAGACTGTTTTCGTGCGGTAATGTCCAGGGCTGTAAACGTCACCCCTTGTGACCAGTCTGACAGATTCAACGGCGTAGAACTTAGCAGAACGTCAATGACGTTACCCTCTTTTGTCTGCCATCTGGTTTCCACGGTGCCGGTGCCCTTTGTTTCAATCTGTGCATACTTTTCCTGCCCCACCCGATCAAATTCTTCCTGATCTGGATAGAGCATCCGGGCGCTGCTGCCAATCAGATCTTTATGGGCATACCCTGTCATTTCAATCATATTATCGTTGACCCAGGTTAAGATCCGGTCAGCCACCATGCCGATGCCAATGGGAGCTGCCCTGAAAATGCTGTTCAGGGTCGCCTCCCTGTTTCTCAGTTCAGATTCCGTTTTTCTGCGGGCCGTGATATCCCGGTCCATGCCCCTGTAGCCTTTCAGCCTTCCATCTGCTTCAATGACAGGCACCCCGCTGGTTTCAAGCACGACCTTGCGGCCGTCTTTGTGAAAATATGTATTTTCAAGTCCCTCGATCGCCCCTTTGTTTTCAACCGCCTGGTCAAACTGCTGTTTAATCCGTGTGGCTTCGTGGTCATCCATAAAATCAAAGGGCATTTTATTCAGCAGTTCTGACGGGGCATACCCAAGGATATCCGTCACTTTAGGACTGACATAGGTGTATGACCCTTTGTCATCAACTTCCCAGATGAGATCGCTGGATGATTCCACCAAAGACCGGTATTTTTCCTCCTGCTTCCTAATCTCCTTTTCTGCCTGATGGCGGTCCATTAAACTCCTTGCAAGCAGAAACGCCAGTAAAATGGAAACCATCAGGGTCACTAAAAGCAGGCCGATGGTCAGGCGCAGGCTTTTCATGTAGGTGTGATCAATTCGGTTGTCTGATTCAGTTACAATCGACAATGACAGGGTTTCCAAAAAATGGATGATATTTTCATGAATGGTTTCAGAGGTTTCTTCGATCAGTTGTCTTGCACGGGTGTTTCTGAAATCATACTGCAGTGCAATAATTTGTTGATAGGTATTGAACGCTTTGTGAACCACATCCGGCGCAATGCCTTCTTTAACCAGTCTTTGTTCCAGATAGGACTGGTGAAGGTCAAATTCCTCCTTGTAATGGTCCATTTCAACAGGATTCATCGTCCCCAGTATTCTAAATACAAGTAATCGGTTCTTGAGCAGTTGAAGCTCGAGATTACCAATCTCGATTTGATGGGTATGGGCATCGGCCTGGATTTTTTTGATGGACCGGATATTGGAATAGGCGAATATCCCCTGGATTGAAAAAAGAAAGATGATGAAAAAAAATGACCAGATCAATCGATTTTGAATACTTTTCATTGGCTTCTCTCTTCGCCTTGTTCGTCTTCCAGAGCATGCATGATATATCGGTTATTAAAAATATCCGCAGGGGCATACTCGCGTGTCAGCCTGCCGTTATCAGAAAGAAATGCTTTCAAATCATACAAATAATGCATTAGACCGCCATTGGTTTTGTTTCGTTCCATCAGGTCGGATGAATCGTGTATCCGGACCAGATTCAGCATTCTTGAAAATTGTGTATCATCCATATCTGATTCTCGGTTAAATGTGTATTGTTTTAATATGGAAAAATATTCGTTTCGATTTGCCGGGTTTTTCATCCAGTTGACAGCCTTTATCCATCCCTTGAGGATTTTGCTGATATCTTTTTCGGGTATCCGTTCGACTGCTTTTTTATACCCCCACATGCATTCCGGAATGCATCCTTGATAATCCGCTGACGTTGCAACGATATCACCATGGCCTTGAAGAACCGCCTCATTGGCCCAGGGTTCATAATTCACAATCACCGGGAGCCGATTGGCGATAAATTGGGCGCTGAGATCCTGCGCATTGATCTCCACGATCCGGAAATCTGACAGCCTTAACTGCTGCTCATTCAGATACAGCCCCAGAAAATAAAGACAGGAAGGCTGGTTCAGAAAAACACCGATCGGGCGGGACTGATATTTGTCCAGTTCCAGTCCCCGGCGAATGATGATTTTATCACCGCCGTGGGACCAGTTGGTTTCTGCAACCGCCATGACGGGTTCGCCCTTCAAGAAGAGGCCGACAACAGACCCTGCCATGTCCATGGCCAGATCGACTCTGTTGGCCTTCATGGCCCAGAGGATGACGATCGGGTCATTATAGTCGCGTACGGCCACATCAACCCCGATATCTTTCCAGAATCCCTTTGCCGCAGCAACATGCAGCGGTGACCATCCGATCCAGGCCACCGTGGCGATACGATAGGTCTTTGCCAGGGATGGCGAAACGAGCAGACAGGTGACAATCAACGCCAGGAAAAGTGGTTTGGACTTAGGATGTATCATGCTCATAATCGCCTCATAAATACGTCCGATGCTTCCAGTCCACTTGTTTGATTCATTGTCACCGATCCTGCACACTTTTGTTATCCTGTCCTACCATGAAACTACGCTGTCCTCAACAATGTTGATGTTGCCCCAACTCAAAAGACCCTGAAAATCTTCCGGCATGGGAGAATGATCTGCAGTCAGGAGTGCTTTGAGGTGTTGGCCTCATCCAGAACCTGTCTGACGGTTCTGGCCAGATCCGCCTTGACAATCGGCTTGTACGCCAGCGCCTTGATCCCCATTTTCAGAACGGCGTCACCCGATATTTTCCTGCTGTATCCGGTGCACAGAATGATGGGGATATCCCGCCGGATTTTCATCAATTCGGCTGACAGTTTGTCCCCGGTCAGATTCGGCATGGTCATATCGGTAATGACCAGATCAAAATGATGGTACTCGACTCGAAACAGCTCCAATGCTTCGATGCTGCTGGTCCGGGTCGTGACCTGATAACCCAGACTTTCCAGTATCTGTCTGCCCATCCTGGCAATGGGCGCTTCATCGTCCACGAACAGGATGCTTTCAGTTCCTGAGGGAAATGCTTCTGAATCATTGTCGTGATGGGCTTTTCGATTTTCTGCGATGGGCAAACGAATCGTAAAGACGGCCCCCTTTCCCAGGGTACTGTCTACAGAAATCCTGCCGCCGCAGGCATCAACGATGCCGTGAACCACCGCAAGCCCCATACCGGTTCCTTCCCCGGGAGCCTTGGTGGTGAAATAGGGCTCAAAAATCAATTCGATGATGTCAGGGTCGATCCCCGGGCCGGTGTCTGAAACCTTGATTTCGATATACTCCCCCGGGTTCATCCCCACCGGCAGGGTGTCTTTATCAATACACACATCTTTCAGGCTGACATCCAGAACGCCCCCGGTTTCCTCCATGGCCTGGGCGGCATTGGTGCAAAGATTCATCAGCATCTGATGGATCTGGGTGGGATTTCCCATAATCAGGGAGTCGGTGGTAATCGTTTGTCTGATTTCGATGGTGGCTGGGATGAACGACCTGATGAATTTCAGAACTTCCCGGGCAACAGGGCCCATTTCTATGGGGTGCATTGTTTCATCCGATTGACGGGCAAACGCCAGAATCTGTTTGACCAGTTCTTTGGCACGTTTTCCGGCGGCATACACCTCCTGCAGGTTTTCTTCCAGATTCGTCCCTTTTTCAACCTCGTCCAGAGCCAGTTCGGAAAATCCGATTACCGATGAAAGAATATTATTGAAATCATGGGCGATGCCGCCGGCAAGATTCCCAATGGATTCCATTTTCTGGGCGTGTTTCAGTTGTCTTTCCAGCCGCAATTTTTCATTTTCAGCCTTTCTAAGCTCCGTGATATCACGGGCAATGCCAAGCACCCCGATAAGCTTTCCATCACTGTCACGCATGGGCGTTTTAACGGTTTCAAACAACCCCTGATACCCGTTGTCAGCAAAAATGAGTTCCTCTTCATTCTTGCTTGGTTTATTTGCAGCCATTGCCTTGCGGTCATTTGCCCTGAAAAAATCCGCCAGATCCCGGTCGACAAAATCGTAATCCGTCTTACCGGCAATTTCAGATTCCTTTGCCCCGAAAAACCGTTCAAACATCGGATTGCAGCTCAGATAAACCCCGTTCTGGTCCTTTAACCAGATTAAATCGGGAATGGTATCAACCAGTAACCTCAGATGGGATTCAGACTGGACCAGTGCCTTCTCAGCCTGGATGCGCTCTACCACCAGGGCCTGTTTTTCCAGCACGGCAAGAATGGTTTGAGGCAGCTTCCGGATATGCTGCGGTCTTTTAATCACATAATCAGATGCTCCCTGTTTGAGGGCCTTGACGGCAATTTCCTCAGAACCGGTTCCGGTAACGATAATGACCGGTATCCGGACATCATGTGCCCGGACGATTTCAAGGACCTGGAGCCCCTCGAATCCGGCAATGTTAAAATCACTGAGAATCACATCAAAGTCATGATTTTTCAGCAGTGCCTCAAACGCCTGTCTGTTCGATGCTTCGGTGAGCAAAAAACCGCCATGCTCCTTTTCCAGGGCATCCCTGACCAGTTCACGGTCCAGTTCATAATCGTCAATATAAAGTATTCTGATCAAAGTATTCATGGATTGTTGATTCCCTGTTCCCGTCTGTATCAATCCAGGGGCGGTTCAACGTTTAACGTCAGCCAGTAGTCGGAAACCTGTTTAACCACATTCAAAAACTCATCAAACGAGACCGGTTTGACCAGGTAACTGTTGGCGCCGCTGTCGTAACTCATGGCCCGGTCGCCCTCGTCATTTGAAGAGGTCAGGATAATCACCGGCAGTCTTTTGAGTTTATCTGCGGTCTTGATCCGCCGCAGGACCTCATGGCCGTCAATGCCGGGCATTTTCAGATCCAGCAGAATAATATCCGGCAGGGGATACGCGTTGCGGTCCTTGAACGCCCCCTCCCCGAACAGATACGCAAGGGCCTCTGTTCCGTTGACGGCCACCTGAATTCTGTTCCCCAGACGGGCCTCCCTGAATGCATCCAGGATCAGCTCGACGTCCATGGCGTTATCTTCAACAAGAAGTATGGTGGCGGGTCTTGCCATACGGGTATCCTCCTTCATGTGTTCATCTGTCAACCGGCATTTCGATTATGAAAACGCTGCCTTTGCCCGGCTCCGATTCCACGGTGATGCGGCCGCCCATGATCTGGAGTGCTTTTTTGACGGCAGCCAGGCCGATGCCGGTGCCAGGGTAATCCGTCTGGCTGTGGAGCCTTTGAAAAATTTTAAATATCTTTTCCCGATATTCCGGTTCAATGCCGATCCCGTTGTCCGCAATGGATATGACGGCATGCTGCTCACAAACCTTATGCGTGACAGTGACAACCGGATTGATATCCGGCCGGCGGTATTTTACTGCATTTTCCAGAAGATTGATAAAGACATGGCGGGCCAGGGTGATATCCCCGCGGACAACCGGCATTTTCTTTGATACGTTGATTTGAGCGCCGGATTCTTCAATCTGTCTTGAGAGTGTCTCGACGGCCGTTTTTACCACATCATCCAGCGGCACTTTTTCTGATTTCACTGCCTTTCGGCCAAGGCGGGAGAATGTCAGCAAATCATCGATCAAATGTCCCATCTGCGCACTGGCTTTGACGATATTGTCAAAATAGTGCTGACCCTCTTCATTCAAGGACGCTTTATGCCTTCGATGAATGATTTCCGAAAAACCACTGATGGACCGCAACGGGGCCCTCAGGTCATGGGATACCGAGTAGACGAAATCCTCCAGTTCCTCATTGGATTCTCTTAATTTCTTCGTTCTTTCCGCCACTCGTTTTTCGAGTTCACGGTTTATTTTTCTCACTTCGTCTTCGGCGGCATGCCGCTGGGTTTCATCTCTGTATACCGCAACGACTTCATTTGACGGCAGCCGGAAAACGGTATTATCCACCCATTCAGAAATCCTGTCGTCCCTGTATTGGGTGATGGGCAGTTTTTCGGTTTTACCTGTCATGTAAACACGCTGCAACACATCGAACAATCCCATACTTCGTACACCGGGAAAGACATCGGTGATCCGCTGGTTGATAATCTCCGCCTTTCTGACTCTGGACAGCGTCTCACCGGATTTGTTTATATCCAGGAACACAAAATTGTCCCCATCGGTTTCGGCCCGGTAGATGGCAGCGCCGTCATACATGTTTTCAAAAAGCGTCCTGAACCGGACCTCGTTTTTCTTCACCGCCTCGAGGGCTTCCCGGCGTTCTGTGATATCATTGAATGTGACCACAAGGCTGTCAGACAGAAACGTGACATGCAGTTCACAAATGCGTATCGAACCATCTTTGCAGCAGATCCTGTATTCGCCGGTATTGACCGGTTCCCTTGATTTTCGAGCCTCTTCCAGAAAGGGTTTCCATCTTTCAATCACATCCTTTCTGTAATCGGGATCCGGGTATGCGATCTGAAACCATTCTGATGTCGTGGGAGCGGTATGGCCAAAAATATCCAGCGCGCTGCGGCTCCAGAATAAAATATTATCATCCTGCAAATCCACGATTGCAACTGGAAATGGGGAGGAATTCAAGATGGACCGAAGCTTGATTTCACTTTGCCGGATCAATTCTTCGGATTTTTTTTGTTCGGTAATGTCGATGTGGGACCCGAGCATTCGAACGGGGTGTCCCTTATCGTCCACCATGATTGACGAATGCGCCATAATCCAGCGATAGGATCCATCCCTGTGTTTAAATCTGAATTCCACCACGTGGTTTCTGCTTGCAGAATCGATACTCTTTTGTACTTTTTCCAGGGTTTTTTCCAAATCATCTGGATGGACACGGCTTCTCCATTCTTCAAAATCATTAGTGATTTCATCGTCTGCGAACCCGATCTGACGTTTCCATTCAGCCGAATAATAGACCCTGTTCGTCACCAGGTCCCAGTCCCACAGCCCGACGTTTCCCGCCTCGACAGCCTGTCTGAGTTTCAAGGCACTTTCTGTATATTTTTCTTCCGCCTTCTTGCGTTGTGTGACATCCTGAAAGGTACCGCTGAGCTTGACCACCTTTCCGTCAACCGTCACCGGCCGGCAGATAGTCCGCGTCCACAGATGGTTTCCCTTCGCTGTAATGAAACGGATTTCCATGTCGTATGGCTTTGCATGATCCAGTGCCCGCTGAATTGCCTGTTCCAGTTTCGGTCTGTCTTCGGGATGAAAAAAATGGATCGCTTCCTGTAAGGGCGGTTTTTGATCAAGGGGGATTTCGTGAATACGACAGGTTTCATCGGTCCAGGTCAGCTCAAATGTTTCAGCATCCAGTTCCCATCCACCCACCCTTGCCATGCGACCGGTCGCATCGAGAAGCGCGTGGCTCTTCATCAGGTCGCTTTCAGCTTTTTTTCGATCGGTTATTTCTCTGCAGACAGATACGATGAAATCATCGCCGCCAATGGTTGTGACCTTTGTATTCACTTCCACATGGATGGGGTCACCGTTTTTCCTGATTTGAACCGCTTCAAATTTGACAGATACCTTTTCATTCAACTGCTTCATGATCTCTGGGATATATTGGGGAGATTTCTCCGGGTCATCCAGTTCTTTAGCAGACATTGATTTCAGTTCTTCGGCTGAATAGCCCGTCATTTCCAATGCCGCATTGTTGAACTGTAAAAACCGGCCCGGCTCGCCGTTTGGAAGAACCTCATGAACATATATCGCATCGGTGATATTTTCATAGATGGCATGAAACTGCTCGACTTGCTGTTCTAATTCAAAAATTCTTTGTTCCAGCGCTTCATATGAAAGCTTTGAATTCATTTTTCACTCAACATCTGAAAAAAAATGGCGAATATCTGCCTGCATGAAAATATTTTCCCCCAAACTCTGGTGACATATATTTTTGATATTCTTAACATTACAATGCCGATCTGGCAGAAGTCAACGCATTTAAATTTTTCCAGCCGCAAAGAGGAACCCATGATAAACATGCATCAAATTCTGCTCATGTTTGAATGCCTCTGTTTAAAAATGATCCATTGACCTGAAGCGTTTTGACTGCTCTCCAGAAGCGATTTCAATGTTTCAAACCCGATTAGAATATCGAAAAAGTTGACATAAAACCACGAATATCGCATCCTGAAAAAAACGGTAACACCCGAGACGGCAAAAATGAAAACAGACCCGGCATGCTTCAGCGTGACGACCATGAACCTGCGGTTCGGCCTGGCAAAAGACGGAAAGAACTGCTGGGAAAGGCGAAGGGGTGTGGTCAAAGATGTCCTGGAACAGATGAACACCGATTTCATCGGTTTCCAGGAGGTCAATCATTTTCAGGCGGAATTTCTGAAAAACACCCTGACGCAGTACCGTTACATTGGCTGGTACAACCGGCACCATCCCTGGTGGCAGTCCAACATGATCTTTTTTCACCAAGACTGGACCTGCCTGGGGCACCGCCATCATTTCATCTCCCGGTTCCCCGACCTCCCGTCCAAAATGCCCGGATCACGGTGGCCCCGACAGTGTGTGGCGGGATGGTTTGAAAACCATGGCACAAATCTGCTGATGGCCAATACCCATTTTGATTTTAACGCGGCGGTCCAGGCCAGAAGTGCCGGCATGGTGGCCGGTTTTCTGAAACGGTTCCCATGGGGACTGCCTGTGGTCATCACGGGTGACTTCAATACCGGTCATGCCTCTTCCGCTTTCAAAACCTTTCAGACCCACGGGTTCAAGGAGGTGTTTGAAGCCGATCCCCCAGGCACGTTTCACGGCTTCACCGGTAAAAGCGACGGCCGCCACATCGACTGGATTTTATACAGAGGAAAGATCCGTCCGCTCACCCGCCGGGTCCTGACCTTCCACAAAGGGAACCGATATCCCTCGGACCATTTTCCCGTGGCTGCGGATTTTCATATAGAACCAGAAAAAAATCGGGCCGTCAGCTTCAGTTATCCAAAAATTTCGAATAACTGAATGTTCATACCAATCACTGTCTTTGAAATATCCTTGATTTAACCCCGGGCAAAGCCGGAATGCATTCTGCCGCTTCTGTCAAGCGACAATGCCGGTCACCCCGAACACCGGATCAGCGAGCCGAAGCTGCGGAAAATACCGGTCATCCACGGGCCGGGGATATCCCCGGAAGGAGTGGGCGGCCATCTGCTCGAACCGACCGGATGCCCGGAACCAGGACAGCACCAGGCCCATTCGCTCAAAGTCATGCAGGTCCTCCCAGATCCGGATATTTTTTTCCGGAAACCAGCGGTTGGAAAAAGAGATTGCTACCCGGCCCCCGGGTTTCACCACCCGGGCGGTTTCCGCAAGCACCCGGACCGGATCTGTGAGGTATTCCACGGACAAAGAACAGACGGCCGCATCAAAATAATGATCCGGGAATGCCAGGACCGGATTTTGGTTGAGGTCTTGCACCGAATAACCGGTCAGGCACTGGTTGGCTGCCAGTTCTTTTGCGTTCATTCCCAGGCCGTGCACCTCGGAAAAAACTAAGTCATTGGGCAGATGGGAGGTCCATGCCGCCATGAGATCCAGGATTTTTCCGCCGGGAGAAAGCAGGGAGCCATACCAGTCGGACAAAACCTGCCGGGCCTGGTCATCCATGTGATGGACAAACCGGTCGGCCTGATAAAACACCGCATCTCGTTCCGGATCTTTCCGCTCAAAGGCCCGGGGGGTCAGAAAACACTCCGGCCAGCGGGAAAAACCGGCCTGAAGTCCCGGGCCGGACAGGGCCGCAGAAATCCAGTCCATGCAGTATCCGCCCCGCTCGGCCTTTGTCTGGACCTCCCAGGCGATGTCTTTCAGGGTAATGGTGAGGGGAAACCGGGCCAAAGGATGGTTCAGATCCGCCACAACCGTCCGGGCGTTTTTTTCCAGGCACCGAAACGGGGTGGTGTTGCCTTTGAACACACCGGGCAGGCCTGTAATCAATCCCTGGGGATAGAACCTGCCCGGCACCAGGGTATCGAACGCGGCTGCCGGCTGAAACCGGGACCTGGACAACGGGATCTGTTTTGCCGGATCCCAGGGCCGTACCAGTTGCCCGGGATCGATCCGGCAGGTGACGGTTTCATTTTGTGATTCAAGGGCCTGTTCAAGGGCTCGGCTCAGGAAACTGTCCGGTTCCAGGTCCCTCCAGCAGTTCATCCGGTCGACATGATAATGATCCATGTGTGCCTCAAAGTCGTCGGACCAGGCAATAACAATGGAAAAACTGACCTGGTCGGAAAATGCATATCGGTTCATTCCTTTTTCCTTTCCGGCCCAGGACAGATTGTGGTTCAAGGTTGATTTCAAAAATCAGCTGCCATGTTCCTTTTTTCATCAAGGAAACCGCCATGGGGCTGATCATTATTGGTGCTATACAGGATAATAAGTCACCTGCATCGGTTTTCAAGCTTTCATTTGACCCGAAAACGGATTCAGGGCATACTGGAAAAATCCGTGAACCTTTGACAGGAGGCGAATTATCCCATGTCCTTTGTGATCTCTGACAGCCAAAAATTTGTCACCACCATTGAAGTGGTGCCCCCGGCCGGTAATGACCCCGCAATCCTTCTGGACAAGCTGGCCGCCATCTCAGATCTGGATTTCGATGGATTCAGCGTGGCCTTCAATCCCGTGGCCAAACCCCGGATGTCCGCCACGGTGTTCTGCCATCTGCTGCATCAGAAAACCGGCAAACCCGCCATCCTGCACCTGACGGTCCGGGATCACAATCTCCTGGGACTCCAGGCCGAACTGTGGGGGGCGAAAGCCTTAGGCATCGACACCCTGATCGCCATTACCGGAGACCCGTCTGCTGGCCGGCAAAAGGACGGGGCCACCGCAGTGAACGATGTGACGGTGTATCAGCTGATCACCCTGACCAACGAATCCGGCCTGACCGGCGGTGCTGTCCTGGATTTCCGGCCGGAACGCAACGGTCTGAAAAATGAAGTCAAACGGCTGGAAAAAAAAGTGGCGGCCGGATGCCGGTTTATCGTCACCCAGCCTGTTTATGACGAAGCCACGGCAAAGACCCTGGCCGATGCGTGTGCGCATCTGCCCGTGCCCAAAATCATGGGGATCCTGCCGCTGCTGTCTTTCAGACACGCCACATTTCTTCACGACAAGGTGGACGGCATTGCCGTGCCGGATGCCCTTCGAAGGGAAATGGAAGCGTCGGCGGATCCCATCCGAACGGGCACGGTTCAGGCAAAACAGATGCTGGACATCGCAAAACTTTATTTTTCCGGAGCCTGTGTGATGCCGCCCTTCGAGCGGTTCGAGACCCTGAAAGACATCCTGTGATACCGGTTCCGGTCAGGCCGGACCGGTGTTTTTTTCTATGGGCATGATCTGCTTGATTTCAAACGGATATGCCTGAGCGGGCCGGTCTGAAAAAAAGTCCGCCAGGGTCTGGCGAATCGATTCAAACGCGATATTTTCCCAGGGGATCTCTGATTCGGAAAACAGCCGCACGTCTGTGCTTTCCTTGGTGGGACCGAAACGGGTGTCCAGCAGTCTTGCCCGGAACATCAGATAGATCTGGTGAACAAACACCAGGTTGAACATGCGGTAAGGGGCGATGATGGACACCCGGGATCTTGTTTCCTCCAGGGTTTCGCGCACCGCCCCTTCCTGGACGGTTTCCCCGTTCTCCAGATAACCGGCCGGCAGGGTCCATGTCCCTTTCCGGGGTTCGATATTTCTTTTGCACAGCAGCACCTGGTCTCCCAGCACCGGAATGCAGCCCACCACCAGTTTGGGATTGTCATAATGAACATGACCGCATCTCTCACATACCGGCCGGACATGGTCGTCGTCCTCCGGCACCCTGTTTGTCATTTCCGCCCCGCAGGCACTGCAGTATTTCACATCCATCTGCTGTTTTTTCTCCGTTTCCCGGTCCGCCGTCATTGTCACAGCAAGGCTTACCGCCCTGATCCATGAACCGCCATTCCAATCCACCAGTAATTTTACATGTACATGAAAACTCCGTTGAACACAACCCCGGTTCAGGACCGCTTATCCGGGAACCAGCCGGGACATCCTGTTTCCGCCGGACAAAATAATTGACATTCCGGCACTGCTTTCACTATAATTAAAATTTTGGGGTGGAAAGTCCATAACAGGCAAAGGGAAAAGCTATGTGTCAATGTCCACGTTTTTTCAATCGGGTATGGGCGGCCATTGTGCTGACCGGTTGCATCATGTGCCATACCGGACCGGTTCTGGCTATGGATACGCCTGAAAAAGTGGTGTTGACCCTGGGTTCCTGGCGCACCGAAGACATTCGGCAGATGAATGCGATTCTGGATGTGTTTCATGAAAAGCATCCCCATATCCAGGTGATCTTTGACCCTGTCATGGCGTCGGAATACGATGCCGTGCTCAAGGCACAGCTCGCAGGCGGTACCGGACCCGATCTTTTCTACCTGAGATCTTTTGGTGTGTCCCGGCAGCTCTTTGACCACGGCTTTGTGACCCCGCTGGATCATCTGCCCGGGCTTTCAGAAAATTTCGAGCCGGCCATGCTGGCCCCCTGGACCTCTGAACCCGGCACCATCTATGGCGTGCCATTCATTGCGGTGTCCCACGGGGTGTATTACAACGCCGATCTTTTCACCACCCTGAACATCCAGGAGCCAGATACATGGGAAGCATTCATCGGCATCTGCCGGACGTTGAAAAACCTTGGGCATGTGCCCCTGGCCAATGCCTCGGGGGATGCCTGGACCATCAATGAAATCGTTTTCTTCAACCTGGCCCCGAACTTTATCGGAGGCCGGGACGGGCGCATGGCATACCTGACAGGCGAGCGGTGTTTCAATGACAGTCACATGGTATCCGCGTTGACCGCTGTCAGGGACCTGGCCCCGTTTCTGCCCGAGGACCAGTCACTTTTGGGATATATGGACAGCCTGCAGCTGTTTGTCCAGGCAAAGGCCGTGATGTGGATGGGCGGCTCCTGGGACATTCCCTATTTCAACTCCGAATCCCCGGATTTCAACTGGGACGTGTTTCCCGTGCCGCCGCCGGCGGGACAGCCTCCTTCCGTCACGTTTCATCTGGATGCCGGCATTGGTATCAATCCGGATACCCCTCACAAACAAGCCGCACAAACATTTCTGGAATGGATCATTCAGCCGGAATTCGGCCGGCTGATGGGCAATCACCTGCCCGGATTTTTTCCCATGCACCGCAACGCCCCGGAACTGACAGACAAAACCGCCGACAGATTTCTTTCCTTCAACCACACCCGGGGAACGGATATCCGGCTGGCCTGGGAAGCCCTGCGGGCCGGCACACCGGACGGATACACCTTGATGATGGACGCGGCCGTGTCGGTTCTCAACGGAATCAAATCTCCTCAAACCGCTGCCGATGACATTCAGTCCGGTCTGGCCCAGTGGTTTGAACCGGCCCGAAAATGCCGTTGATAATCCGGGACATCCAGACAATATGAACCACGTTCGAACCAAACTCCTGGGCAGTTATCTGATTTTCCTGATTTTCATGGCCGCAGCCGGTATTTTTTCATATAAAAAACTGGCTGATTTTTCCGTCCGTATCGATGATCTGTCCACCCACCTGTCCAGCCGGCTGATCCTGGCCAAGGACATGACCTATCACACCGCCATGATCCGGGAGCATGCCAAGACATATGCCGTTCAAGGCGGCACCGCCTCATTGAACGGTTTCAACCGGCATATGGCCCGGCTGAACCAGAGCATAGAATCGCTTGCCGCCACCTCGCTCACCCCAGAAAACATTTCTGCCGCCCACCGAGTGGCAGATGCGGCCCGGCAATACAGCGATACATTTTCCCAACTTGCGGCATTGATGGACCAGCGCCAAAAAATCATTTTCGGCACATTGAATGCCGCCCGGTTTGACATTGAAAACAGGCTCAGCGCCCTCAGAATGGTCATTCCCGACACCAATGATCCCCGGATATTCCTGTCTTTCGGCAATATCCAGGACGCGTTTCTGCGCATGCTGCTGCATGTGTCTGAATATACCAAATCCGGGGATGAACGGCACGCGGTATTGTTTGATAAAGCATTCCACCAGGCCCTGGCATCGCTGGATCTTCTGAAAGAATACCAGGTTGACACCGGGAATTTGACCAACACCCGTGACGCCAGAACAGCCATGCTTGATTACGCCCATGGATTTTACAAAATCCGTGACGACACCCGGGAACAAGGCGGGCTGCTCAAGCAGATGATCACGCATCTGGAACCGGTGATCACAAAGGCGGCCTCTGCGTTAACCGCAGATATCGAACAACAGTATCAGGCCCACAACCGGGAATCCAGAGACATTCTGACGGCCTCGGGCAAAATATTGATTCTTTTCACAGGCATGGCCGTCATACTGGGAATCATTGCCGGGCTGGCCCTGTCTAAAATGATCACCCGGCCGTTGAAACAGATTCTGGATACTTCCAGGCAGATCGCTGAACAGGATATCGGCATGCTGACCCGACAGCTGGATTCACTTTCCCATGGCGATGTCCGCCTCCAGTTCTCCGTCACATCATCGCCGCTGACCGTCCATTCCCGGGATGAATTGGGGCAGACGGCCCAGGCGTTCAATGAGATTATCTACCAGCTGCTGGCGGCGGAAAAGGCGTTTTCAAAAATGGCTTCCTATCTTGACCGAATGACCGGAACCGCCCTGGCCATTGCCAAAAACGATTTCTCGGTTCGCGTCACGCCTTTGTCCGAGCATGACCTGCTGGGCAGGACTTTGTCCGACATGACCGATACCCTGGAAAAAGCCCGCAGCGAAGTGGCCCGGCACCAGGATCACCTGGAGGAGCTGGTGGGAACAAGAACGGCGGATCTGGAAGAAAACCGGCGCCTGTTGTTCACGCTCATGAGCAACCTGCCAGGGATGGCCTATCGATGCCGCAATGACAATGACTGGACCATGGAATTTGTCAGTGAAGGCGCCCTGGAATTGACCGGGTATCCGCCCGGCAGCATTGTCATGAACCGGGATATTGCCTATGGAGCGCTGATCCATCCCCAGGACCGGGATCGGGTCTGGGAGGAAATCCAGGCGGCCGTGTCATGCAGCTCTCCTTTTGTCATCATCTACCGCATCATCACCCGGCAGGGAGAGACAAAATGGGTCTGGGAAAAAGGACGGGGCATTTTTTCGCAAAATGATGATCTGATCGCCCTGGAAGGGTTTATTTCAGACATCACTGAACTGAAACAGGCGGAAGCGGACCGGGAAAAACTCCAGGAACAGCTGACCCAGGCCCAGAAAATGGAATCCGTGGGACGTTTGGCCGGCGGGGTGGCCCATGATTTCAACAACATGCTCACCGTGATTCTGGGATTTACCCAGGCGGCCATGGATCGGCTGGACCCTTCCGACCCCATTTGCAGGGACCTGACAGAGGTGCGCAACGCGGCCCAGAGATCCGCGGACCTCACCAAACAGCTGCTCACTTTTGCCAGAAAACAGATCATCGATCCCAAAGTGATCGACCTCAACGACACGGTTCAGCAGATGATGGACATGCTCCAACGGCTCATGGGGGAAAATATCCAGGTGGCATGGCATCCTGAAGCGAACCTGTGGCCCGTTAAAATGGACCCCTCCCAGATCGACCAGATCCTGGCCAACCTGTGTGTCAATGCTAGGGATGCCATTGCCGGCATCGGAAAAGTCACCCTTGAAACCGGCATGGAAACTGTTGACCAGGCACACTGTGACCTTCATCCCGAATTTTCGCCCGGCGATTTTGTCCGGCTGGTTTTCACTGACACCGGTTGCGGCATGGACCAAAAAACCATGGACAACCTGTTTGAACCGTTTTTCACCACCAAGGATCTGGGCCAGGGAACCGGTCTCGGACTGGCCACGGTTTATGGCATCGTCAAACAGAACAACGGAGTCATCCATGTCTACTCCGAAAAGGGACAGGGCACCACTTTCCGGATCTATCTGCCCAGGCACCGGACCGAACCGGACGACCCCGCCCCGGAAATACCGGCGGATCCGGTTCCTGAAGGCCATGAGACGCTTCTGGTGGTGGAGGATGAGCCGGCCATCCTGAAAATGACAAAAATGATGCTGGCGCATTCAGGATACACGGTTTTAACTGCTGCCACCCCCGGGGAGGCCCTGACCGCCGCCCGGAATCACAAGGGGAAGATTCACCTGGTGCTCACCGACGTGGTCATGCCGGAAATGACCGGGCGGGACCTGGCAGACAGACTGACATCCCTGTTTCCGGAAATCAAAGTGGTGTTCATGTCCGGATACACGGCTGACGTCATCGCCCGTCAGGGAATTCTGGAGGACCATGTCCAGTTCATCCAGAAACCGTTTTCCAGAGCGGAACTGGCAGTCAAAATCAGGCAGACCCTGCAAATTTGACAAGACAGCCCGGATTTTATATAGTGTGTGTCATGAATTCACTCATGATATGCGTTTTGTTTGTGTTCAGCCTGCGATTCTGAACATCCCGGGAGGATTTCCCCCCCCTTCTGAAACCTTTTTTTATGTTAACCTATTTTTACCTTCCAACAGGAGATTTTATGTGCGGCATATGCGGAGAAATATTTTTCAACAGGCAACCCATTTATGAAGATTCCGTCATCCGGATGAACCAGGCCATGGCCAGCCGGGGTCCTGACAATGAAGATATCTATCACGGCATCTGGACCCTGATGGGGCATCGCCGCCTCAAAATCATCGATTTAAGTGACGACTCCAACCAGCCCATGATCGATCCCAAACTCGGACTGATCATTGTGTACAATGGAGCGATCTACAACTACAAATCTCTGAAAGACGAACTCATCGAAAAAGGCTACACCTTTCATACCGGCGGGGACACGGAAGTGATCCTCAAGGCGTATCATGCCTGGGGGGAAGACTGTGTCAAGCGGTTCAACGGGATGTTCGCCTTTGCCATCTACAACCAGGCCCAAGACAAGGTATTCATGGCCAGAGACCGCTTAGGCATCAAACCCTTATATTTTCACAAGACCGGCAACAGTCTTTTGTTTGCCTCTTCTCTGCCGGCCCTGCTGGCTTCCGGAAAAATCAAACCAAAGATTTCTGCCCAGGCCCTGCATTATTATCTGACGTTTCATTCCGTGGTGCCCTCACCCCACACCATAGTGTCGGGCATTGAAAAACTGCCGCCTGCCACCTGGGCCGTGATCGCCCAGGACGGCACCATGACCCGGAACACCTATTGGCATCCCTCGTATCAGCGGGACCAGGAAGAAGAAAACTACACGTTTGACGACTGGAAACAGCGGGTGAGCCAGACCCTGATGGCATCGGTGAAACGCCGCCTGGTGGCGGATGTGCCCGTGGGGGTACTGCTGTCCGGGGGTCTGGATTCCAGCCTGGTGGTGGGACTGCTGGCCGAGGCCGGTCAAAAGAATCTGAAAACCTTTTCCATCGGGTTTGACAGCGTGGGCGATGAAAAAGGGGATGAATTTTTGTATTCCGATATCATTGCCCGGCATTTTGCCACGGACCACCACAAAATTCAGGTGAGCGGCTGCGAAGTGCTGCCGTCCATGCCTGCCTGTGTCAAGGCCATGAGCGAACCCATGGTCTCCCATGACTGCATCGGGTTCTATCTGTTGAGCCAGAAAGTGGCCGAACATGTCAGGGTGGTTCAGAGCGGCCAGGGTGCGGATGAGATATTCGGCGGATATCACTGGTATCCGCCCATGATGGAAAGCACGGATCCCGTGACCGACTACCGGTCTGTTTTCGGAGACCGTTCCCATGACGAATTTCTGGAAATGGTCACCCAGTCGTTCCACGGAGACGATGTCAGCACGCGTTTCATCCAGGACCATTTTGACATGCCGGGCGCAGACACCCCCATTGACAAGACCCTGCGCCTGGACACGTTGGCAATGCTCACCGAAGATCCGGTGAAACGGGTGGACAACATGACCATGGCCGCCGGCCTGGAAGCCCGGGTTCCGTTCCTGGACCACGAACTGGTGGAGCTGGTGGCGAAAATTCCTGCCGAACACAAAGTGGGACACGGCGGCAAACACATTCTCAAGGAAGCGGCCCGATCCGTCATTCCCAACGAGGTCATTGACAGGCCCAAAGGCTATTTCCCGGTGCCGGCCCTCAAATACCTGCAAGGGGAGTACCTGGATTTTGTCACAGGCGTTCTGAATACGGACACGGCCCGGGACCGGAATCTGTTCAACCGGGACTATATCGACCGGCTGCTGGCGGACCCGGAATCCCATATCACCCCGCTCAAGGGCTCCAAGCTCTGGCAGGCAGCCCTGCTGGAATACTGGTGTCAGCAGCACGAGATTTAAACACGTCAAGGAGCGACAGGGCATGGGAAAATCCAACCACCGCCTGGAACGGGGATTTGGCCAGTCTTTAAGAAACTGGGAAAAGCTCAGGGGACCGGCCACAAAAGGCATGACCGCCGATGCCTACGTGGAAATGGGATGGGGACGACTGGTGTTCGGCCACACCTTTGAACACAGCGATCGCATCGTGGAAACCATGACTCAGTATGGCTACGACCGCCGGGACATTGCCATGTACATCATCGATCCCCATGTGGTGGTGTCCCTGGCACCGGACAAGCTGTTTCTGGACCCGTCCCACACCTTTCGGCTGTGGTCCCACGATTACACCATGGACTCCCGCACCCGCAATCCGTTCGTGATCCAGCGGGTTTCCACCCGGAGAGAGGCTGACGAGATCAACCGGATCTATGGGGCCTGCCATATGAAAGGGGCGGACCCGGATTTTATCCTGGACAAACGGGCCAACAAACTGCGCACCTATATGATCGCCAGGGACCTGATCCATGACCGGGTCATCGGCACAGTCACAGGGGTGGATCATGTGGCTGCGTTCAATGATCCTGAAAAAGGGGCCAGCCTCTGGTCTCTGGCCGTGGATCCTCAGACGGATTTTCCCGGGGTGGGCAGCAGTCTGGTGCGGCATTTGTGCGAACACTATTTCACCCGGGGCCGGGCTTTTGTGGACATCAGCGTGATGCACGACAACAAAAAGGCCATTGCGTTGTATGAAAAACTGGGATGCCAGCGGATTCCCGTGTTCTGTATCAAGCGGAAAAACCCCATCAACCAGGACCTGTACACTGCGTCCCAGCACTATCCCGGGCTCAATCCCTATGCCCGGCTCCTTGTGGATGAAGCCCGAAAAAGAGGCATCCGCATCGACATCGTGGACAAGGATTTCGGGCTGTTCACATTGACCCTGGGCAGCAAGACCATCTCCTGCCGGGAATCTTTGTCCGATCTCACCACGGCCGTGGCCATGACCAAATGTGATGACAAACGTCTGACCCGCAAACTGCTGGCAAAAAATGACATCCGGGTCCCGGCACAGATCATGTATAATGACCTGGGAACGGCGGTTTCGTTCATGGAAAAATATCAGGCAGTGGTGGTCAAGCCGGCCCGGGGGGAACAGGGTGAAGGCATCAGTGTGGGCCTCACCGATCCAAAGGACCTGGAAACCGCCCTTGAAAAAGCGCAAAATGTCTGCCCGGACGTGATCCTGGAGGAACTGGCTCCGGGACAGGACCTGCGCGTCATTGTCATCAATTATGAAGTCGTGGCCGCCGCGGTCCGCAGGCCGCCCGTGATCCGGGGCACCGGTACCCATACCATGAAAGAGTTAATCGAAACATACAACCGCCGGCGCATGGCAGCCACGGGCGGGGAAAGCCGGATCCCCCTGGACGAAGAAACTGGCCGGTGCCTGGCAGAACAAGGCCTGGACCCGGACACGGTGCTGGACAAAGACAAAGAAGTGACCGTGCGAAAGACCGCCAATCTGCATACGGGTGGCACCATCCACGATGTCACGGATGAGCTGCATCCGGAACTGGCCAAAGCCGCCGTTGCCGCGGCCCGGTGCCTGGAAATTCCAGTCACGGGCCTGGATTTCATCGTCCCGGATGTCCAGGGCAAGGACTATGTGATCATCGAGGCCAATGAACGTCCCGGTCTGGCCAACCACGACCCCCAACCCACGGCCCAGCGGTTCATCGACCTTCTGTTTCCGGAAACCGCTGTCAAACACAAGGAATAACCTTCATGCCCTGCGTTGTGCCCATTGACGAATCCTATCTGATCCACCAGCTCAAAGAGCTTTTGAGCATCCCCTCTCCGTCCGGATATTCCGACCAGGTGGTCCATTATGTGGGCAGCCAGCTGGAAGCCCTGAACATTGAATTTGAAATCACGCGACGGGGCTCCATCCGGGCCACCCTGCCCGGAAAACAGAACACTCTGGACCGGGCCGTTACCGTGCACCTGGACACTTTGGGGGCCATGGTCAGCCGGTTGAAAGACAACGGCAAACTGGCCGTCACCCCCATCGGCAGCTGGTCCAGCCGGTTTGCCGAAGGGGGCCGGGTGACCATCTTCACCCAGTCCGGCCCCCGGCGGGGGACGGTTCTTCCCTTGAAAGCATCCGGCCATGCCTGGGGCGATGCCGTGGATGCACTGCCGGTGAGCTGGGACCATGTGGAGCTGAGGGTGGACGAAATCTGCCGCAACAGGCAGGACCTGACCGCAAACGGATTTGACGTGGGCGACACCATCGCCTTTGATGCGCTGCCGGAAATCACGGAAAACGGATTCATCAACGCCCGTCATCTGGATGACAAGGCCGGGGCCGCCATCATACTCAGTGCGGCCAAAGCCCTGGCTGAATCCGATATGGCCCTGCCCGTGGACTGTCACCTGATTTTCACGATTTTCGAAGAGATCGGATTCGGGGCGTCTGCGGATGTGTACGCAGATGTCTCCGAGATGGTGGTGGTGGACCTGGCACCGGTGGCACCGGACCAAAACGCATCGGAATACGCCGTCACCATTGCCATGAAAGACCAGTCCGGTCCGTTTGATTATCATCTGTCCCGGAAACTGGTGACCCTGTGTCGGGACTGTGAGATTGATTTTCAAAAAGACGTGTTCCGGTATTACCGCAGTGACGCAGCTTCCGCCATCGAGGCCGGCCATGATGTGCGCACCGCCCTGGTGGGATTCGGCGTGGACGCGTCCCACGGATATGAACGGACCCATCTGTCGTCTCTCACGGCCACGGCCCGCCTGATGGTCAAATATATCCAGAGCGGCCCCACCTTTAAGCAGGACCCGAAACGCTGGGCCTCCCTCAAAGAATTTCCCCACCAGCCGGACCGGGAGATCATCAGGATCAAAACCTGAACTTTTCGGTTCATTTGCCAATCAAATAAATGTTGATTTGTCAACGAAACCGTCAGAAAATTTCTCGAAAAAATCCGGATTTTTATTGACAACCGGCGGGTTCATTCGGTATAGCCTCTAATCAATGCTACAATATAGTTACATTGTGACACTAAAATAGCGGCATATAAACAGCAGGGGTCCGGCCAGCGGCACATGACCCTGGTCCAGACAGCTGCCTGACTTGAGGAGGTTTTTGAATGCGCTTACGATCGGTTCCATTGTGTCTGGTTTTCTGTACCTTTTTTTTTCTGATCCAACCGGCCGGGGCTCAGATGCGGCTGACCTATTCCAACTTCTTTCCGCCCACCCATGTTCACAGCCAGCTGGCGGAAAGCTGGTGCAAAGAGATTGAAAAACAGACCCACGGTGAGATCGTGTTCAACTATTTCCCGGCCTCCACCCTGACCCGGCCCCAGCAGACTTATATTGCCGTGGCAAAAGGGGTGGCGGACATCGGCATGACGGCCATTGCCTATTCCCGGGGCCGGTTTCCGGTGCTGGAAGCCATTGACCTGCCCATGGGTTACACCTCCGGGGTTCAGGCCACGGGCGTGGCCAACCAGGTGCTGGAACGGTTCGATCCGGAAGAGCTGCACAATACCGAAGTGATGTATCTGCATGCCCACGGCCCCGGCGTCATTCATACCCGGAACAAACCCATCCATAGCCTTGCGGATCTCAAAGGCCTGAAAATCCGGGGAACCGGCACCAGCGGAGAAGTCATCGCGGCCCTGGGCGGAACGCCGGTGGGCCAGTCCATGGCGGAAACCTATCAGATGCTCCAGCGAGGCGTGGTGGACGGGTCCGCCCATCCCATCGAAGCCAACCACGGCTGGAAACTGGGTGAAGTGGCCAAATACATGATCCAGAACTTTTCCAGCGGATATACCACCACCTTTGCCGTGTTCATGAACCAGAAAAGATGGCATCAATTGACCCCGAAACAGCAGAAAATTTTCACCCGCATCAACAAAGAATACGCGCTGAAACATGGACAGGCCTGGGATGAGGCGGACAAGAAAGGCATGGCGTTTTTTCTGTCCAAAGGCGGCACCGTGATTTCTCAGACCGAAGAGGAATCAAAACGCTGGGCTGAAAAATCATCGGTCCTTTTAGAAGACTATGTTCAATCCGTGGCAAAAAGAGGCATTGACGGCAAAACGGTTGTGGATTTCATCCAAGCCCGTCTGCAGCAGCCATAACCCGGAACTGCCAATATACAGGAGTTTTAATGAGACAGATTGCTCTGGCACTGAACAAACTATCCAATGCCATGAAACTTGTCGGCGGTATCGCCCTGGTCGGCATGATGCTGTTGACCGTGGTGGATGTCATCGGGCGGTTTTTCAAATACCCGATATTCGGATCCGTTGAAATCGTCGGGTTTCTGGCAACCATCATCGTGGCAGGAGCCCTGCCCTATACCTATAAAATAGGCGGCCATGTGGGCGTTGAAATTCTGATGCAGACCTTTTCCCGGAAAACCCAAATCTGGGTCCGGCTGATCACACGGACGTTAACCCTGTTTCTGTTCGGACTGATCACATGGCAGATGTTTCTGCATGCGGCGGAACTCAGACAGATGGGAGAAGTATCCATGAGCTTGAAATTTCCCACCTATTATATCGCTTATATCCTGGGTTTCGGGTTACTGCTTTTTTCCATCACCATTCTGGAAACCATTTGTCTTGATATTGTGGAACTGCGGAAAGGGGATTCAAAATGAGCCCGACACTCATCGGTATTATCGGCATTGTTTTCATGCTGGCACTGTTTCTGACACAAATGCCCGTGGCATTTGTCATGGCCCTGGTGGGATATGTGGGATTCTCCTATGTCATCAATATCGAGGCCGGCCTGGCCCTGCTGTCTCTGGAAGTGTATGAAACCCTGGCTTCCTACGACCTGTCCACCATTCCTTTGTTCATTCTCATGGGCCAGCTGGGGTTTCATTCGGGTATCAGCAAACGATTATATGATGCCGGGTATAAATTTTTGGGCAATATCAGAGGCGGGCTGGCCATGGCCACGGTGTCCGCGTGCACGGCATTCGGTGCCGTGTGCGGATCCAGCCCGGCCACTGCCGCCACCATGGCCACCATCGGGCTGCCGGAAATGAAGCGGTACAATTATGACGATGAACTGGCCACCGGTTCCGTGGCCTCCGGGGGCAGCATCGGCATGATCATGCCCCCGTCCGTGGTGCTGATCATCTACGGTATTTTAACCCAGCAGTCCATCGGGGCGCTGTTTGTGGCCGGCATTTTTCCGGCCCTGCTCATCACCCTGCTGTTCATTTTGTGCATTTATATCCGATGCACCATTTCCCCGGACCAGGGTCCCCCGGGTGAATCCTTTTCATGGCCGGAAAAGCTGAAATCCCTGATGGGTTTAGGCGAGACTCTGGCGGTCTTTGCCCTGGTGATTGTGGGAATTTTCATAGGCTTGTTCACCCCCACGGAAGCGGCAGCCATCGGTGCTTTCGGTGTTCTGATGATCGCTTTGGTCAGACGGCAGCTCACCTGGCAGGGATTTGTCAATTCCGTTCTGGAGACCCTTCGCACCTCCTGCATGGTCATGATGCTCATCGTAGGCGCCGTGATCCTGAGCAAATTTCTGGCCGTGACAAGAATCCCCTTTGAAATCGCCGGATGGGTGGCCGGTCTGGACATTCCCGCCGTGCTGGTCATGAGCGTGATTCTGATCATCTATCTCATCGGCGGCTGTTTTATCGATGCCCTGGCATTTGTCACCCTGACCGTGCCCATTTTCTATCCCGTGGTCCAGCAGCTGGGGTATGATCCCGTCTGGTTCGGGGTGATGATTGTCATGATCACCCAGATGGGGGTGATCACCCCGCCCATCGGCATCAACGTGTACGTGGTTTATGGCGTGGCCCAGACCGTGTTCAGAGAGGCCATCCCGCTGCAAAAAATTTTCAAGGGGGTGATTCCTTTTCTGGCCGCATTGATTGTGGGCGTCATCATTCTGATCCTGTTTCCACAGATCATTTTGTTTCTGCCCAATCTGCTGTATTGAAACCAGCGCGGATACAGCTTTACGTCAAAACTGACCGGTGCCGGTCTTCAAACCGGGCTTTCACCGACTCCACCATGAAATGCAGCCGGTTTCTGATATTGACTTCCGAGGTGCCGGCATCAAAATCCAGGTACAGCAGATTCATGTCCGGGTACAGGGCCTTGATGCGCTTTTCCACCCCTTTGGACACTATGTGGTTGGCAATGCAGCCAAAGGGCTGCACACTGACCACATGGGTCACCCCATCTTCAGCCAGACCGGCGATCTCACCGGGAATGAGCCACCCTTCACCGAACTGATTCACCAGAGACAGAATCTTTCCGGCTTTGTCCGCCACCTGGCGGATGTCATGAAACGGGGTGTAAAACCGGAACGCTGAAAACCGGTGATTGATTTTTTTATGGAACGTGTTCAAAAACGTTTCAATGAACTGGCCTAAAATATCAGTGAGTTTCCGGTGCCGGATATGGGCCCGGATATTTTCCCGGTAATTGACAAAGTCCTGAATAAAATAGTCCAGAATCGGCGGGATGACCGGTTCCACCCGGTTTTCCATGAGAAAATCGGTCAGAAACTGATTACCGAATGCATTGTATTTAATATAAATTTCTCCCACAATCCCGATTTTGCCCACCACTTTATCATCGATTGCCACCCGGTTGAAATCAGCCACTGCCGCATCCAGCAGCGAAAAGAACCGGTCATAGTCTCTGGATAAAATACAGGCATGGGCCGCAGCAATATATTTTTTTCTCAGATTCCGGCTGGTTCCCCCATGGATCTCCCTCACGGCCGTGGCATAGTACATCTTGGCGATGCAGTCCGCATACATGGTGGTGACAAACAGCAGTTTGAGCAGCTTGAGCCAGTTGATATCAAATCCGGGCTGATGGGTCAGTCCCTGGGCACTGGTCACTGAAATAACGGGAATCTGCTCAAATCCCGCCGCCACCATGGCTTTTTTGATCAAAGACAGGTAGCTGGATGCCCGGCACTGTCCCCCGGTCTGGGTGATGCCCACGGCAATCGTTTCAGGATCATACCGCCCGGTTTTCAGGGCTTTAATGATATCTCCGGTCACCAGCACGGCCGGATAACAGATATCATTGCCCGCATACCTCAGGCCGATTTCCACAGACACCCGGTCCGGCGGAGGCAAAATTTCGAGCCGGTATCCGGCGGTCTCAAATACGGGGGGCAGGTATGCGGAATAATTGTCGGCAAAAAACGGAGCAATGATCTGCCGTTTCCGGTCTTTTTTCTCAAAATGCGGGGTGGTTCTGCGCGCTTCCTGACCGGGCCGGTGGGGACTGTTCTGCCGCTTTAACGATGCCACCATGGAACGGATACGCAACCGCACGGATCCGGTGCTGGAAATATCGTCCACTTTCACCAGGGTTTGATTTTTCCCTCCCGTCTCCAGAATCTGCCGGTTTTCTTCAATGGCCACGGCATCCGGGCCGCACCCGAATGAATTGAGCTGAATCATCTGGATATGGGCCGGCTGCCGGGCCACCCAGGATGCGGCATGGTACAACCGGTTGGGATAGGCCCACTGGGTCAGAACCTGAAGCGTGTCAAACGCGGTATTCCCGGTGTCCGGCACGGCATCTTCCGTGATGAAATCCACACCAAAACCGGTCAGAATTTGGGGAATCTTCTGATTGATCAACGGATCGATGTGATAGGGCCGGCCGCAGAGTATCACCAGCAGCCGTTGATCCTGTTTTGCCAGACGCACCCGCTGCGCCCCTTTTTCCCGAATCGTCTGCTTATACTCCTTTTGCGCGGCCAGTCCTTTTTTCACCGCAGCCCGGATCCGGGACCCATTCACCCCCAAGGGCCGCAGATATGCGACACAGGCCTTAGCGAGCAACGCCTCATCCTTGAACGTGATCACAGGCTTGTCCAAAGGAATCCCTTTTCTGGAATTCAAATCCAGGCTGCTGTCGATCACATCCGTATAACTGCTGACAATGGGACAGTTAAAGGTGTTGACCACCTGCTGGAACTCATCATATTCATACATGACCAAAGGATAAAAAATCCGGTCCACCCCCCGCCGGACCAGGTCCAGGACATGGGCATTGGCCAGTTTAGCGGGAAAGCAGATATTGTCGGACATGATACTGCCTTTGGCCGTATCGCTCATGGCCATGGTGGAAGGCCCCGACAAAACCACATTGATGCCGCAATGGATGAAAAATGCATGCCAGAACGCAAAGTTTTCGTAAAAATTCAAACACCTGGGAATTCCCACGGTCCATTTCGGATGGGTGTGGGGGGACAGGTTCCGGTCAAACAAAAGCCGGTATTTGAAATCGGCAAAGTCAAACCCTTTTTCAAAAAAGTCCCGGCCTTTGGACCCGAATATTTTTTCACACCGGTTGCCCGAATAAAAGGACCGGCCGTTGGAAAAAATAAACCGGGTGACGGCACACGCGTTTTCACACCCGTGGCACACAATCTGCCGGGTAGTAAAATTCGCGATGGTTTCCAGATGGTGAATGGCTGAAAACAAAGGAGTGACACGGGCTTTCTTTTTTTCGATCCAATTGCGGGCCGCCAGGGCCGCACCAAAGGCCCCCATCATTTCCGGCATGTCTGAATGGGTGACACGCACTTCCGCCAGAATTTCCAGGGCCCGGACAATGGACGGATTTTTACCGGCCCCGCCCTGTAGCACGATATGGGTCCCCATCTGTTTGGTGTCAATGAGCTTGAGCACTTTGAACAGACAGTTTTTCACCACGGCAAAAGACAGGCCGGCACTGATATCCGCCACTTTTGCATTCTCCCGCAACGCCTGTTTGACCCGGGAGTTCATGAACACCGTGCACCGGGTGCCCAGATCACAGGGAGATTCCGCTTCCATGGCCAGGTTGGCGAACGCGTTCACCCGGTACCCCAGAGAACCGGCAAATGTTTCAATGAAAGATCCGCATCCGGATGAACAGGCCTCATTGAGCTCGATGCGGCAGATGGCACCATTCCGGATGAAAATGGCTTTCATGTCCTGGCCCCCGATGTCCAGGATGAATGACACATCCGGGTCCATATGCCGGGCCGCTTCAAAATGGGCAATGGTTTCCACCAGTCCCATATCCATGCCGAATGCCGTGCGGATCAGATCTTCCCCATACCCGGTCACCGCAGTGCCGGTGATGGCAAGACAGGGATGGTGTGCCGTGATTTCATCCCGCAGGGCCGTCAATCCCCGGATCACGGCCTGGATGGGATTGCCGTCATTGTTTTGGTACCAGGAGAACAATACCTGATTCTTTGTTCCCAAAGCGATAATCTTTGTGGTGGTGGACCCGGAATCCACGCCCACAAAACATTCAGACGACGGATACTCAGATATTGCCATCCGGGGAATCTGGATCTGGCGCCGGTTTTTTTCCCAGCTCTCCCGGTCGTTTTTCGTGGAAAACAGCGGGGTCAGACGGTTGTTTTGCGCATGGGACCGGGTCTGGTTTATCGCCATATCTTTAAACAGATCCGATACAAAAAATCTGGTGTCATGCTGCCGGCTGAACATAGCCGCACCGATTGCCGGCAGCAGGGCCGGTGTGTCAGAAACCACTGTGTCGGAAACCGGCAGGTCCAGAACGTTCAGAAACGCCTTGACCAGTTCGGGCAGAAATGTGAACACCCCCCCGCACAGCAGCAGTTTGGACCGGATATCATATCCTCTGGCCAGGGTGTTCAAACATTGGATGGCCACAGCATGAAACACAGAAGCCGCAATATCCGGCACGGGCACGTTGCGGCTCAACAGATTCTGCACATCGGTTTTGGCAAACACGCCGCACCGGGAGGCAATGGGATACACCTGAGTGTGCTGTTTTGCCAGTGTATTGAGATCATCTGGAGAGCAGTTCAGCAGGGCTGCCAGCTGATCGATGAACGCACCCGTGCCCCCTGCGCAGCTGCCGTTCATGCGGATATCCGGGGGCCTGTCCGAAGACAGAAAGATCATTTTGGAGTCTTCCCCTCCGATATCCACGACCGTCTGGACCTTTGGATATAACTGCCGGACTAGTTCATGGGTGGCGATCACCTCCTGAACAAACGGCAGATCCATTTCCCGGGACATTCCCATGCCCGCAGACCCGGTCACGGCCAGCTGAATCCGGCAGTTACCCAGATCTTCCAGAACCTCATTAAAAAAAACAGACACCGTGTCCGTGATCCGGGCGTAATGCCGCTGATACCGTGAAAAAACCGATTGCCCGGTACCATCCACCAGAACCAGCTTGGCTGTGGTGGAACCGATATCCAGACCGGCCAGATATGTATTGTTCTGTTTCATCCAACTGTCTCTCGGCGCTTTATTTAACTAACCTAGGACAATTTTATTCCTAAGTTGCCGAAGAAGCAAGAACAGATTGCTTTGTTTTCAACAATACCCGTCAGGGCAGATAGAGTCAGGCCGGGCCGAGAATCAGCCGCTGGGGATCACAGTTTTCCCGCAGGATTTTCAGTTCGGCCGGTGTGGGTGGATCGGCCGGGGCCGCCCGGGACACATCCATGTCAAACCCGGTATTTTCAAGAATCATCCCCGGTGTGGTGCCGGGATAATATTGATCCAGGTACATTTGACCCGTGTCCGTGGCAAACCGCATCACCCCTAAGTTGGTGACCACCAGGCTGACCCCGCCGGGCCGAAGTCCTGCCTTTTCTCTGGCCCCGTTGCCCGTCAACTGCCCCGGACTGGTGAGATAATCCAGATGTTTGACAAATTTTCGTGTTTCATGCTGCATGAATGCAATGCACCGGGGCACGAAACTGGCCACATCACACCCCCCGCCGCTGCCGGAAAACCGGATATCCGGAGAAAAGTAATCCCCGATGCAGGTGGTGTTCAAATTGCCGTACCTATCGATCTGGGCCGCGCCTAAAATCGCAATCACCCGGTCCCCGGTAATGCGGTTCTGCATGGTGGCAAAGGCATCGGTGAGACTGGAATTGGCCGCGGCCCAGTACATGATCCGGGGATCGGCCACGGCAAAGGGAATCTCTTCAAGCAGGGAATCCATGGCACCGGTTTCAAAAAAGATCACACTGTCCGGGGCATTGATTTTTTTGGCGGCCATGGCTGCCAGCATGGAGATGCCCGTGCCGGAAAAAACAATGTCTCCATTTTTAATCTCCCTTGCCGCCATAATGGTCATGATTTCTTTGGGGGTATAAGAGGTATCCATGATCAATCCCTTTTCATATTCACGCTGTAACCGGTTTTCGGGTCGGCCGCAATGGCGGCAAGCCGGTCTTTGCCCACTTTTTCCAAAAACTGTTCATGGCTTTTCACCCCGAAAACAAACCGGTCCTGATACGCCCTGAATGCCGCCTCGTCTCTGGCGGCCTTTGCAAACCGCTTCAAATATTGCGCATCATAGTCATAATGGCCGTAAACGGCCGTGGGATAGCCGCCGAACGGCACATGGCACACGGCGGTCACATGGATGAAAGGAATCTGATTCATATCCGGATGTTGTCTGAGCACCGGTTTTTCCACCAGTTGTTCACAGGTCACGATCACATGCCGGGATGCCTTGACCTGTTCCACATCAGCAAAGGTCAACCCCTGAATACGACAGGTGCCCATGGCATCGGCCTGCTGCACATGGATGATGGTGACATCCGGGTTGATGGCGGGCACAGCCACCACTTTTCGGGCGCCCCCCCAGTTCCCGAACGGATTGTCCACCACAGCCAGTTTGCTGTCCACAATTTTGGGGTCGGATCTGCGCATGGATTCTGAAAACCCCCAGGTGGTCAGCATGTCCGAGCCCAGGCCGGACAACGTGGGCAAAAAAGGCACGCCCATGGCCCCGGCCATGAACCGCAGGCTCATCATGTAATTGGAATAGTCTTCAAACAGGATCTCATTGTTCTGGACGGCCCGGGCAAAACGGATGCATGTGGGAGCGGCCTTGCCGTTTCCCCCATAAGCGATCTCCAGTTTGGAGACACACCCGGCCCCGATGAGTTCATCCAGGCCTGTGCCGTTGGAATGGGCATATAAATGCAAATCTTTGATTTTCTGGCGGATGATTTCATACACCGCCGCCATGGGGTTGCGGTTCAGGGTGAATCCGCCGATGGAAATGTGCGATCCGGTTTTCACAAACCGGGCCACGGCTTTTTCCAGCGGCATGGTCTTGTTCATGTCGTTGTTCATTTTTGTTGTCTGATATCCTTATAAATCAATGTGATTCATTTCATACACACCCGTCGATCAAGGGATCACAGAGGATGATCCGGTCTTCGGACGGCCGAAAGACCATTTCTGCAGGGCCAGGGCCATCAGCAGCAGAATAAACCCCGCCGCTTCCGTCCAAAAGGAAGTCCACAGCAACCCGGCCGCCGCCAGCCAGAACAGCCCGGTTTCCAGAACAGTGGCCGCCCGGATGCAGAACCGTTCCAGGGCTGAGGCAAAGGCTACCAGGCCCAGGGTGGTGGTGATCATGGTCAGGATCACTTCCCAGTGCAGCAGTTCATAATTGTCTCCCATCCCTAAAAGAGGCCTGTATGCCATAACCAGGGGGATAATGTAAAGCCCTTTTGCCAGTTTCCAGGAAGCGAATGCCGTGCGCATGGGACTGGCCTTTGCAATGGCTGCCCCGGCAAAGCTGGCCAGGCTCACCGGCGGGGTGACATTGGAGTCCTGGGAATACCAGAACACGATCATATGGGCCACCAGCACGGGCACGCCCATATCCATGAGGGCCGGCCCGGCAAGTGTGGCCAGAACAATATAACTGGCTGTGACAGGCAGCCCCATGCCCAGTACCAGCGAGGCAACGGCAATGAGCAGAATGGCCAGGGTCTTGATGCCGAAACTCAACTCCATCACCAGGCTGGAAAATTTCAGTCCCATGCCCGTCAGGCTGACCATGCCCACAATGATACCGGCGGCGGCGCAGGCCACGGACACCATGACCGCATTTTTGGCCCCGTTTTCCAGGGCTTTGACCAGCAATCCCCCCTCTTTGGCCGCAAACCCTGACAAGCGCTGGCGATTTTCCGTGGTGATGATCCACCGGATGAAATTCACCAGAATACTGATGCCCAGGGTGCTGACCACGGCAATGAACCCGGCCATCATGGGCGAATAATTGGCCATCAGCACATAAATGAGGATGAGCACTGGAATGATAAAATGCAGGCCGTTCTTTATCACACTGCCAATTTTTGGCAGGCTTTCCTTTGGCTGGCCTTTTAACCCGAATTTTCTGGCTTCATAGTGCACGAACACCAGCACGGTGACATAGTACATAATAGCCGGCACCAGGGCCACCTTGATGATGGTCAGGTAACTGGTGTTGGTGAACTCGGCCATGAGAAACGCGCCGGCCCCCATGATGGGCGGCATGAGCTGTCCGCCCGTGGAGGCGGCTGCCTCGATGGCTCCGGCCATGTGGGGCCGGTATCCCACCTTTTTCATCATGGGGATGGTAAAGGAGCCCGTGGCCGCCACATTGCCCACGGCTGATCCGGACACGGATCCCATGAATCCGGAAGCCACCACAGACGCTTTGGCAGGGCCGCCGGAAAACCGGCCGGTCAGGGCATAGGCCATGTCAATGAAAAACGCGCCCCCGCCCGTGGTTTCCAGAATCGCGCCAAACAGCACGAAAACAAAAACAAAGGTAGCGGCCACACCAATGGGCAGCCCGAAAATCCCTTCCGTGGTCAGCCACAGGGTGGTGGCGATCCGCTCGATGCTGTATCCCTTGTGGATGATCAGTTCGGGCATATATGGCCCGAACATGGCATAAACAATGCTCAAAGCACAGATGCCGGTCATGAAAACCCCGATGACCCGACGGCAGGCTTCCAGCACCAGCAGCACCCCCATGATGCTTACCACCCGATCCTGAAACAGCCAGTCCCCCTGGCGGTCAAAGATGTCCGACAAATTGCCGCAGATATAATACGTACAGTAGATGGACAGTCCTGCCAGCATCCAGTCCAGCACCACCCAGACCGACAGCTTGTTTTTTTTCACACCGGCAAATGCGGATCGGGTCAGAAACACCAGGGCGAGGATGGCTCCCAAATGGATGGATCGCTGAACCAAAGCGGTGAGGGCCACCACACCCGCGGTATACAGCTGATACAGGCTCAAGCCCACGGCAATCGCCATCACCACCCGGGCCGTGAATGTAACCAGGGTGGGGTTTTGACCCGCCGGCGGGTATTTTTCATCTGGATTTACTTGTTTTTCAGACATATCAAGGTCAGTCATCGATGTTCCTTGTGAGGTTATGTGGATTCAGGCCATGACCCGGCCCGGCCGGCGCTGAAAAGATATGAAATGGTCTGATACAGTGTCACAGGGCGGCCGGAAAACCACATCCGCTGATGGGGAAACTGTTTTGACAGATTAAACCGCCGGCCCCGCCAGATCAGGGTATGGGCCACGCCCGGACTGCCCACCCGCAACACAAACGTGTTCACAGGATAATGCATGTCCACAATGGCTTCATATTTTCCTTTCTGCACCATTTGGCCCACCCCGGGCATTTTTCCCATGCCGGCCCCGAATTTTTCATACCGTTCCTCTTCGATGAAAATTGTGCCGGTCTGATCCATGCTGTGGTCTTCCCAGATGGGGGTATTTTCCACGGAATGGTAATAATGCAGACAAAACCGTTCCCCGGGCGCCAGGGGCAGCACCAGGATGGGGGTATCCGCGTCTGCCGGGGTGACGTGCAAAGCCACACCCGCCGGAATCATCAGAGCCCCTGCAATCAATATAAGAACCAGGCCGGACAGGCAGACGACGGCAGCGATTCCCGGCCTGGTCATGGTTTTCATTCCCGCGTATCCTTAGGTTTTCAGGGTGTCAGTTTTTCAGGAATGGAGAGCCCTTTTTCCTCCAGAAATTTGATGGTGCCCGGGTGCAACGGGATGGGAGAATAATTGACCGTGTTTTCAGGAACGGTATACGCGGCAGTGGGATGAATTTTTTTCAGATAGTCATTGTTTTCAAACAACGCTTTGCTTAAATCATATACCAGGTCCGTGTCCAGGGATGCCTGACAGATAATCACATTCCACACCCCGATGGTGGGCACGTCTTCATCCACGCCCCGGTAGACACCGCCGGAAAGATTTACCCCGGCATAAGTGGCCTCGGCCGCCAGGATTTTTTGGGTCTGTTCCGGTGTAAACGGCAAAATGGTGATCTCATGGGTGGTGGCCAGATCCAGAATGGAACTGGTGCCCGGTCCCACACACCAGATTCCCACATCAATGGTGCCGTCTCTGAGGGCATTGGCGCTTTCGGTGAACGACAACCGGCTGTCCTTGTAGGAGTCCAGAGGGATACCCAACGCTTTGAGCACGGCTTCAGCCATGAAATTGGTGCCGCTGCCCGGGCTGCCCGTGCTGATATTTCTGCCCTTGACCTGCTCAATGTTGGTGATCCCGCTTTTTTTCAATGCCACTACCTGAAGCAGGTTGGGATACATGGTGGCCAGGGAGAGCACGTTCTGTTTCTTGTCCTTGAATGCATCCGTGCCGTTGTAAGCGGCCATGGCCACATCCCCCATGACCAGACCGATGACGGTTTCGCCCTTGTGGGCCAGTTTGATGTTTTCCACACTGGCGCCCGTGACTTCCGCCACCGCCTTGACCCCGTCCACATGTTTGGACCAGATTTCAGCCACGCCGCCCCCATAAGGGTAATAAATACCGCCCGTACCGCCGGTGCCGATTCCCAGAAATGTTGTTTTGGCCACAACTGTTCCCGCAAACATCAGTGTGATGGATAAAATGACAAGTAACATCGGTATTTTCTTCATCGGGCATATCTCCTTTTTTTGAATTCAGGCATTTTTCGTAAAAATGACACAATTGTCCCTTGAAAAGCGATATGGTGTTAACCCATAGGCAGTCCCTCCTTGTTTGAGAAATTGACGAATTCTTCAAAATCGCTGACTCTGGCTATAGCACAATACGTATTCTCATGCCAGGAAGAACTTAATTGACAAAAACCTTTTGCAATTTTTACGCATTTTACATAAATTGACAACCACAAAATTTAATGGCTGTTTATCAAAAAACCAACCCATTTCATAGAGACCGACTTATGCATGGAAAAAAAGCCAGACCCGTCCTTGTCACCGGTGCCACGGGATATGTGGCCGGCCGTCTGATCCCGCTCCTTTTATCTTCCGGGTACGGGGTCCGGGCCATGGGACGGTCCATTGAAAAAATGGCGGCCCGGCCCTGGGGCACAGACCCCGGCATCGAGCTGGTAACCGGCGATATCATGGACACCGCTTCTCTGGACAATGCCGTTGCCGGGTGCGGCACCATCTATTATCTGGTCCACTCCATGATCTCCAAAAAAGCAGGCTACCGGGATGCGGATAAAACCGGGGCCGCCAACATGGTGAAAGCCGCCGCAAACCAGGGGGCGGATCACATCATCTATCTGGGCGGCTTAGGCGATATCCATCATCAAAATATCAGCTCACACCTGATATCCAGAAACGAGGTGGGAAAAATACTTCAAACCGGCCCGGTACCCGCCACCGTGCTCAGAGCTGCCATGATCTTAGGTTCCGGCAGCGCCAGTTTCGAGATCCTGCGGTATCTGGCGGAACGGCTGCCCATTATGATCACCCCGAAATGGGTGAGCATGCCCACCCAGCCCGTTGCCATCACCAACGTGCTGGGGTATCTGAAAGGGTGCCTGGAACATCCGGAAACCCGGGGCAAAACCTTTGACATCGGCGGCCCGGACATTGTTTCCTACCGGGATCTGTTCGCCATTTTCGCCAAACAGGCCGGCCTGCCCAAACCTGTGATGATCCCGGTGCCGGTGCTCACCCCCCGGCTGTCCTCCCTGTGGATTCATCTGGTGACCCCGGTGCCGGCCGCCATTGCCAGGCCCCTGGCCGAAGGGCTGAGCCTGCCCACGGTGTGCACGGAACACCGCATCAGAGACATTATCCCCCAGGACCTGCTCACCTGCAGCCAGGCCATTGAGCGGGCCCTGGACCGGGTCCGCCAGGAGCAGGTGGACACCTGCTGGGCCGATGCCGGGGCACTGATCCATCCGGAATGGACCCATTGCGGGGATTCCGATTATTCCGGGGGCACCATTCTTAAATGCGGGTACCGGGCCATGGTTCAAGGGAGCGCATCAGATCTGTGGCCGGCTGTGGAACAGGTGGGCGGTGAGACCGGATACTACGCCGCCGATCTGCTGTGGAAACTCAGAGGGATGATGGATGTGTTCTCCGGCGGTGTGGGACTTCAGCGGGGCCGGCGGTCCAGGCACCATCTGCGGGTGGGGGACGCCCTGGATTTCTGGCGGGTCCTGGAAATAAACAAGCCCCACCGGCTGCTGCTGGTGGCGGAGATGAAACTGCCGGGCCAGGCCTTGCTGGAAATCAAAATCACCCCGGCCGGCACGGACCAGTGCGATCTGACGCTGCTGTCCCGGTTTCTACCCAAGGGCATCTGGGGCATGGCCTATTGGTATGCCCTGTACCCGTTTCACCAGTATGTATTTTCCCGGATGCTGACCGGCATGGCAAAGGCGGCCGGAAAATCGTTATTAAGCCCGCCCCGGCGATTCACCCCGAAAATCACCAACGCCTGCTCTCTGCCCGGAGAATAGATCTGTGCAGGTGATCCGGATTCAAAAGAAAGTGGCAATCCAGAAACAATCTTGCTATGCTATATAGTTCTGACCAGGAACCGGATATGGATATATGATAATATTGGAGCGGATATGACCGACATTGAACCCACCGACCACAAACTGACGTTAAGAAGCCTGAAAAAAGAGGACTACCCCGATATCCAGCACATCATGGACCTGGTGTACGCCGGCATGGGCGGGGCCTGGACCCCGGAAGAATTTGCCGGGCTCATCGATCAATTTCCCCAAGGCCAGATCTGCATTGAAGACAAAGGCAAAGTCATTGCCGCGGCCCTGGCCATCATCGTCACGGCCGAAGAATTTGAAAAACGGCGGCATACCTATGAAGACGTGGTGACCGGCGGTGAGATGTCCAGCCATGATCCCGAAGGCGACGCGCTCTACGGGGTGGACATTTTCGTGGAGCCGGAGTACCGGGGCCTGCGCCTGGGAAGGCGGCTGTATGATGCCAGAAAAGAATTGTGCGAAACCCTGAATTTGAAAAGCATCATTTTCGGCGGCCGGATTCCCGGGTACGGCAAATATGCCAAAGAGATGACGCCGGCCCAGTATATCCAGAAGGTCAAGGCCACTGAGATCTATGACCCGGTGCTCACCTTTCAGCTGTCCAATGATTTTCACATCAAAAAAATTTTGAAAAACTACATTCCCGAGGATACCCAGTCCGATGCCTATGGGGTGCTCATGGAATGGAACAACATCTATTATGAAAAAAAACAGATACTGTTCGGCGGACGCAAGGCCTATCCCCGCATCGGTGTGGTCCAGTGGCAGATGCGCTCTTTCAACAACCTGGAGGAATTTCTGCACCAGGTGGATTTTTTCGTGGATGCCATGGCCGGGTACAACTCGGATCTGATCGTGTTTCCGGAACTGCTCAATGCGCCGTTGCTCAAAAATTTCAATCAGGAAAATCCGGCTGAAGCCATGCGGTCCCTGTCCGAATATACCGACGATATCCGGGCCGCATTCGTGAACCTGGCCATAACCTACAACATCAATATCGTGACCGGAAGCCTGCCCCAGCTCAGGGATGACGATCTGTACAACGTATCGTTTCTGTGCAGACGGGACGGGACCTGGGATTCCCAGGACAAGCTGCACATCACCCCGGACGAGGCCCAGTACTGGGGATTCAAGGGGGGGCATTCCCTGAAGGTGTTCCAGACCGACATCGGCAAGATCGGGATGCTGGTGTGTTATGACGTGGAATTTCCCGAACTGTCCCGATACCTGGCGGAAAAAGGCATGACCCTTTTGTGTGTGCCCTACTGGACCGACACCAAAAACGCGTATCTGCGGGTGAGACGCTGTGCCCAGGCCCGGGCCATTGAAAACGAATGCTACGTGGCCATCTCCGGCAGCGTGGGCAACCTGCCCAAGGTGGAGAATATGGATATCCAGTATGCCCAGTCCGCCGTGTTCACCCCGTCTGATTTTGCGTTTCCCCATGATGCCATTGCGGCCGAAGCCACGCCCAACACGGAGATGACCCTGATGGTGGACCTGGACCGGGATCTGTTAAAAGAGCTGCGCCAGATCGGCAGTGTCCGGAACCTGAAAAGCCGGCGCAGTGAATTGTATGAAGTGCTGTGGAAACCGGATATGGCCGCAAAATCCAACTGAATTTTGGGGCCATAAAATCATTCACTAAAAATTTTCGAAATCATCCTCATCAAAGGGAATCACTTGATCCGCCCTGACCTCCTTGGTCCTATCATCCGACGATTTTTTCTTTTCAGGCACACCCGATCCGGCAGTTGAAGGCAATGCTTTTGCAGGACGTCTGAGTTGATGACCGCTCCCCCCGCCACTTTTCCGGAGGGTCGATCCTTTTTTTCCCCTCACCATCACCACCAGTTCTTCCACATACTCTTTAAGCTGTTCCGCCTGGGCATTCATTTCTTCGGCGGCTGAAGCGGATTCCTCTGCATTGGCAGCATTCTGCTGCACCACTTTGTCCATTTCAGAGATAGCGATATTTACCTGATCAATACCATGAGACTGCTCCCTGGATGCCTGGGAAATTTCTGCAACCAGCGTACCTACTTTACCCGAACTTTCCATCACTTTGCTAAAAGCGTCACTGGTGGTAGAAACTATTTTGGATCCGTCATTCACTTTTTTTACGGTCCCTTCGATCAGTTCAGCCGTGTCTTTGGCCGCATTGGCTGCCCGCATGGCCAGGTTTCTCACCTCATCGGCCACCACGGCAAAACCCGCACCGGCTTCTCCGGCCCGGGCCGCTTCCACGGCGGCATTCAAAGCAAGCAAATTGGTCTGAAACGCGATCTCATCAATGGTTTTGATAATTTTTGAGGTTTCTTCACTGGCTTTGGAAATGTCATCCATGGAGTGTGTCAAGTGTTCCATGGATTCATTGGCTGTCAGAACCACATGATTGGCGTCCTTCATCAACTCATCCGCATTGCCGGCATTTTCCGCATTCTGCTTGGTCATGGATGCCATCTCTTCAATGGAGGAAGAGGTTTCTTCAATGGAAGCCGCCTGTTCAGACGCACCCTCAGCCATGGATTGACTCGAAGAAGCCACCTGGCCGGATGCGGATGCCACTTGATCTGCACCTTCGCTCATGCCCCGGGAAATGCGTGCGAGAGATCGAGAGATGCCCCGGGAAATGAAGAATCCGAGAAGCAGTGCCAACACTACCCCTATAACGGCCGCGATGATGGACACCAGTCTGATCCAGTTTGCCTGAGCCTCCGCAAGAATCACTTCCCGGACGGCAGCTTCCTGATTGAGCGCCACCATTTCATCCAGCAAAACAATCGCTTCCCTCATGGCATCGGTCAAAGGACCCAGCATCAACTTCTTGGCCTGTTCAGACAGATAAATGCCTTGATCCACAATCCGAAGCATTTCATCGAAATAATGGAACACTTCATCGATGGCCGGCAGCATCTCTTTTTGATAGATGGGCCGCATCTTCAGGATTTCTCCCTGGGAATACGCGGATTTGATATTTTTCACCGCTTCATGAAAAAGTTGATGGGGCTCATGCATGGCCTGCACCGCATCTTTGAGGGCTGGATTATCCGTTTCAAATGCATTCAGCCAATTGCCCATCGGGCATGCGACATGATCATCCCCCCCGTCAAACAGGTGGCCCAACCCCATCAGACTCAATACCTGTTGAACCACACGGTAATGGTCCTTGGCAAAAGACTCCACCTGACGACCCACCAGCATGGGATCCCGCATTCCCAGTTCGTCAAACTGTTTTGTAATCTCCATGTATTGATTGTTTTGTTCCCGCCAGGCATTCCAGGCCGTTACAAATCGTTGCCACACCTGGGTTTCTTGACCGGTTTTCGGAAGCGATTCATATGTCTCAAACGCTTTTTCATACACCTGCCGGAGCTCGGCAAGATTCTGAAACTGACGATCCCTGACATCGTCTGACAATCCGGATAAAGCCAGGGTCCGCATGGTTCCCCGGGCACGTTCCGCCTGCCCTTTGATCACCAGAAGGCTGTCTACCCCGGGCAGCCGAACCGTGCCGATCTCCTGAACGGATTGCTGCCCTTTACCGGCCCCATAGTATCCCACGATCCCCAAGATCAGAGTAATCAACGCCACCGCTGAAAAACCCAGCATCATTTTGGTTCCCAGTTTCAACCCTTTTACCATTTTTTACTGGCTCCTTTACATCTGAAAAAATATCACCATCAATCACGCGGTTTTCTCAATGGCTGTGATTTCATCCGGAGACAACACCCGATCAATATTGAGCAAAATTTTCACCCCGCCGTCCCGCTTGGCCATGCCCAGAATATAGTCATGTTTCAACTGGGTCCCGAATTTGGGGGTGTCTTCAATTTCATCTTCCCGGATGTTGAGCACTTCAGACACCGCATCCACCACAATACCGATCAGCAACGTGGACGTATCAGAATCGATCTCTACCACAATAATGCAGGTTCTTTCCGTATAGGGGATGGGTGCCATTTCAAATTTTGTCCGCAGGTCCAGCACGGGAATCACTTTTCCCCGCAAATTGATCACCCCCTTGACAAAATCAGGGGTTCGGGGAACCGATGTAATGGGCATCATGCCAATAATTTCTTTGACCTTAAGAATTCCGATGCCATATTCTTCGTTTTCCAGTGAAAAAGTCAGGTACTTGCCTGTTTTCACAATTGAGGCCTGAAGCGCCTGATCCATGGTTTTTGTCTCTTTCGACATAGATTTCTCCTTCTCATTCATATAAACAGATTTTAACATGCAAAATATATGTACTGTATCGACGTATCAGAGTCAAAGCTTTAATACCCGTTCCACCATTTCTATTTTTGTATTTCCCTTTGATGATTTTTTTGACAACCTGATAATTTTATAGTATCAAAACCTGAATATTCTGATTTTTCAGGACAAGAGACCTCGGCAAATTTCATTTCAGACGTTGGTTTCTTGAAACGGAATAAAAAGGTAAATTTTGATGAATGTAATATCCGGACAACCAGTACCCAAAAACAATACGGCAAAAAAAACGAAAACCTGTCCGGCGGGAATCATCGATTGTCCTGTCCATGAAAAATATGAATCACTGAAAAAAGCCTACCGGCGGTTGAAACGGTTTTCCATCAGAGATGAACTCACCGGATATTACAATTACTCGTTTTTAGTGACAACACTTGGCAACGAAATGGAACGGACCCGACGTTCCGGACTGCCCTGCTGCATTATCCTGGCGGATATCGATCATTTCAAAGTCATCAATGACGAGTTTGGGCATGAGTCTGGTAATCAGGCGATTAAAGCGGTCACCCGGTTATGGAAACAAAATATCCGACAGGTGGATTATCCCTGTCGGTACGGTGGAGAAGAATTTCTGTTCATTCTGCCCAATGAAAAACTGGTCAATGCGATCCAGACGGCGGAGCGGCTGAGAGAAAAACTGGAACGACACGGGTTGTGCCTGAAAAAGCAGCGGATCCGACTCACTGCCAGCTTCGGGGTGAGTGAATACAACGGGATGAGTCAGTACTCGGTCAATGAATTGATCGAAAAAGCGGATCAATTCCTTTATCAGGCAAAACATGCCGGAAGAAATTGCACCTGTCCAAACCACCTGCCGCGGACCGATCCCCAGCAACTTTCCATGGCTGAACGTATGGCATTATACAAATAGATCCCATGGGATCATGATGAGACGGATGGAGAATCGGTCGATAGCACCGTCTTTTTTTTGTCTTCATACATGGCCTGGTCCGCCCGGTGAAGCAGCGCATCACCGGAATCTCCGGGTGATGCCATGGCCATACCCGCGCTGACAGACACCTTGATATCCATCTGCCGGGCATGGGATACAAACTTTATCCTGGATATGAGTGATTTGAAGCCGTCGATCCGTTCCTGAACCATCTCCTGACTCAATCCATTCAAAAGCACCACAAATTCATCTCCCCCGTACCGGGCCACAAAATCGGTTTTCCTGAAATTTTTCTTCAAATTATCAGCCACCACTTTAAGCACCTTATCTCCGGCAACATGGCCGAATGAATCATTGATCCATTTGAAACCATTGATATCAAAAACGATCAAGGCCAGGGACTCATGGTCATCCAGCATGGTCAGTTCCCGGTCGATTTTCTGATCAAAGGATTTTCTGTTATGCACTTCGGTCAAGGCATCATAAAAGGCCTGTTTACGATATGTCTTTGCTTTACTGGAAAATTTTTCAGCCATGGCCTCCACGGCGGCAATCTTTTTTTTGAGTTTTTTTATGGTGTCATTGGCCTTTTCCAGCTGTTTTTTCTCATTTTCCTTTTTTTGTTCGACAATCTGTGTGATATTTTTTAACCGGGAGATAACCGCCGCTTTAAGCTCATTGATATTATTTTTCAGCGTAAAGGCTTCAGAAATCGCTCCCATTTCCCGGCCGATGCTGTTTTCAAAAGACAAAAACCGTTTTTCCTTCTCACCGGCATTTAATTCCATTGAAATCACGGATTCAAGCTGGGAAACCTGGGTCAAAAGATCTTGAAAACCAGCATTTACGGATGAAAAATCAAGCAAAATTTTCTGTTTCAATTCCCGGCTGTAATCTAAAAATGCTGTCACTTGACCGGTGATTTCTTCTTCAGGCACGTCAGTATCCAGATCAATCCGAATGGTTCGGGCTTTTTGCTCCAGCACACCGTCAACAGGATAGAAATTTTCCAGAAAAAAGTCTGTAATACGCCGAAGCATTCGAATCGTCTCCCTGATCCGGTGGTTCTGAGCGTTGTCTGCTGACTGCTCGCTGCCGGGCAGGTCACCGGATATGGATAATTCCCTGGAAAAAATGTGATTACGCAATTGATTGATCGTTTTTTCAATTTTTTCCCGATACTCCTCCGAATCCTGCTGGAGCATTGATTTGATATCTTTGACATCATCAAAAAAATCCGGTATGGTTTCAACTAGCAGTCCATAGGTATTGATCACCCGGAGCAGGCACGCCTTCTCTCTTTCATGATCAGAAAGAAGCTTTATCATTTCCGCATTTTTTTCAGTTGTGGCTTTTTCAACTTCCATTTTCAATCCATTTTGTAATCAAACCTGAAAATTGAGAATATAGCCGGGCCAGGCATAACAAGTCAATAAAATATGGAAGGCGGATCACTTTTCATTGATTTTATTCAACGAATTATATAAATTGCTCAAATTACATTAGGAAAAAATCGGCTATGACTCAACCCATTGACAAAGAATATGCGACCACAAAACTGCTGAATTTCATCCGGCAGATGCCCAGCCTTTCAACAACGGCTGCCAAAGTATTGCAGGTTTGCAATACACCGGCCCCGTCACCCAATGACCTCAACCGGGTAATCAGTTTGGATCCGGTGCTGGCCGGCAAAGTGCTGAAATTGATCAATTCCGCCTACTATGCCCGTAGAAATAAAATCACTTCTTTGACCCGGGCCATCATCATGCTGGGCATCAATACCATCAAAAATCTGATTTTGAGCACGGCCATTGTCAAGAGTGTGACAAATAGTGCCATACCCCGCACAATGGACATGAATGCGTTCTGGTCCCATTCAATTCAAGTCGGCGTGACCGCCAGATTGATTTCCCGAAAGATGGGAATCCCGGACCTGGACCAGGAATTTTTCTTTCTGGCAGGGCTGATGCATGATTTGGGAAAAATCCCCATGACCAGTCAATTTTCTGACGTTTATGACCAAATCCTGGATACCTATCACAATGAAGGCTGTGAAATTTGCCGGGTGGAAGAGCAACGACTCGGTCTGACCCATTGTGATGTCGGTCAAATGATTGTAGAAAAATGGGGGTTGGGAGATGAGATGGCCACCGCCTTTACCCACCACCACCATATCAGACGTCATGCCAAAAGCAACGAACAGGTCGGATGGATCATTGAAATGGCAGATATTTATGCCCATCTGACTGAAATGGAACCAAGTGCTAAGTCTATACAACTGCTTTCGGTTGAGATCCCTCCGGAACTGGATCTGCTTAATCGAAAAACCGGCGTCTCTCTGGAAACTCTGGAAAAATTCAATGATACCATTTATATTGAAATGGAAAGTGCCAAAACCTTTCTGAACCTGTGAAAATCCTGATTTTTGAACCATGAGACTTTGCAAAAACATTTAATCAATCCGTGTCAGGACAAGCAATGATAATTAAATTTTGGGGCGTTCGTGGATCCATACCGTGTCCCGGATCCCATACGGTTAAATACGGTGGAAACACTGCCTGCATTGAACTAAGGCTTGAAAATCCGGACCGGCTGATCATCCTGGACGCCGGCTCCGGAATACGGGAACTGGGGAACCATCTGGTAACCCGGGGAGCATGCAAAAACGGACTCAACGCCGAAATATTTCTGACCCACACCCATTGGGACCACATTAACGGCTTCCCGTTTTTCACTCCTTTGTATATTCCCGGAACACAGGTCACTGTTCATGGCCCCATTGCCATGGAAAACGATTCTCTGGAAAAAATTGTGGGAGGCCAGCTGACCTATTATTATTTTCCGGTTCAAGAAACCGATCTTGCCGCAAAAATACATTACCGGGAGCTCAAGGAAGGCCAATATGATTTTGGCAATGGGTTGACCATAGAAGTGCAGTATTTGAATCATCCTCTTTTATGCTTGGGATACCGGTTCACATTTCAGGATAAAATACTGTGCACGGGATATGATACGGAACCATTCACAAATATTTTCTGTACCGACCCGACCGATCCAGCCTATGATCCGGTCATGGCCGATGAAGGCGAGCTGGCGGCCCGTCAGGAAAATGAAAGAATATACAAATTCTTCGACGGGGCGGATCTGTTGATTCATGATGCCCAGTATACGCTGGAAGAATACCATCCCGCCAAGATCGGCTGGGGACACACCGCCATTGAAACCGCCATCGAAGCCGGATTAAAATCTCATGTCAAACGGCTGGCGCTATTTCACCATGAACCCGTTCGAACGGATCAGGACCTGGATAAAATTGAGCAGAAATTTCTGTCCCCAGACACCGCTCCGGATATGGACATTTTTTTTGCCCGGGAAGGCATGGAAATCCGTATTTGACAATTTTTTGATAAAAAAATTAAAGTTTTTTTGTCCAGATGACGATGGTAAGAATGAAAGGCACTTTCCTGAAATCATTCACGGTGGAAGGGCCGACAATTTTGAGGTGATACCATGGTTATTTCAACATATCAGCTGAATACGGTGTTAAGGGTCTATGGAAACCAGCTCAGACAGGGACGGATATCTCCCCATACAAACACCGGTCAGTCACGCTCACCAGATTCGGTGAATATTGCGGCCGGAAGCAAACGAGATGCCGTTGTGGAAAAGGTGGTCTCAGGGATGATGGATCGAATCGCAGACAGCGGTCCCCGGAATCCGGATGAAACAACCGCGTTCAGGCGCTTAGAGCAGGAATTCGGACAAGGGTTGATCCTGTCCAGAAAAAACGGCAACCAGTTTCAATTCAAAGCGGTGTCAGACACCGCCAATACAGCCATTGATATTCCCGCAAAAACATCGGATAATCTGGTGGAGCGTTTGAACACCTACCTGGCCGACATTGTCAGTCAAAACATGGTGGCATAATATATCGGAGACTTCAGCTATGAAAATCGACAGCAACTATACCAATTATGAAGTGGACAACATATCCCCCCGAAACACAAACCTGCCGGGGGAAACATCCGGCCGATCCGAAAATACCCGGACAACGGAAACAGAAAAAAACTCTCCAGACACGGTGGTCAATCTGTCCCGGGCATCCAGGGAAGCACAACTTATCAAAGATACCATTGATAAAACACAGGATATCCGGCAGGAAAAAGTGGATCAGCTGAAACAGGATATTTCAAACAATCAATATCGCATCAATCCCCAAGCCATTGCCAGTAAAATGATTTCCCATTTTACCAATGATTTTTTCACGTCCTGATGAAGAAGGATTGGCTGAATAAATTACCTACCGATGCGCTGTTACTCCCTGTAAAGACGTATGTGAAAGCAATCGGGTTTTGTGTGAATATTTGTCATCCGGTATCACCAGCTGAACCGCTACCCGGGATGACAGATCCATTACCAGGGGGCCTAAAAAATTACCTGTCATTTTTTCAGGTGCCCCTCTTGGAATATTCACCACCACATAACATGTAATCTCCTGGAACATTACGTTCAAATCAATCCATGAAATAGTTTGCAAGTGTTGCCTGAAATCTGGATGATATCCCGGCACAAACTGATTCGGTTCGGTAATCACAAGCGCCAGATCCGGATCATCCAGACTCTGGTACCAGAAAAACGGTGAATTTTCCTTGTTCTGAATAATGACGAACCTTTTGCTGTCAATAAACCCGGGCATGCCATCCGGCATCCGGATCACCTGGGATGCATCCAGATGAAGTTCTCCAAATCGTGTGGTTTCAATTTTCACGGTTTTTCCTTTTTCCCGGAAACAGATTGATACAGTTCATTGGCAATGGAAAGATCTGAAGCCATGATCCCAGTGGCGTCCTGATTTTCCTGACACACTTTTTCATAAACCTCCTGCCGGTGAATCGTGACATTCAAAGGGGCTTCGATACCTAATTTCACCTGGTTTCCTTTGGTCTCCAGCACCGTAATGACGATGTCATCACCAATGGCAATTTTTTCTCCCGACTTCCGTGTCAGAATCAGCATGGCTTTTTTTGCCTTTTTGTTTTTTTTATATGAACGAACTGATCAACCTGCCAGAATCTTTCATTGTTTGTTGAGCCAGGCAGGCATGGCCGTTATTTCAAATAATCCAGCAGGTTCATGGACATCAGCTTGCTGGAGGAAGACATGGCGGCCTGGTACGACAGCTGTATCTGCTCCAGGTGGGTGATGGCCGCAATAATGTCCGCATCTTCCATGCTAGACAACCGTTCTGTCTCACTGATTTTCATTTCCTGAAAAATGGATGACTTCATATCCAGGCGGGTCATCTTGCTTCCCACCCCGGCAATCTCACTGTTCAGATCGGAAAACCGCTTTTCAAGGTCTTTGATGGCAGTGTCGATACCCTCCAGATCATTATCATCAAGAGCAGTCTTGAAAGCATCCAGCGTGTCAAATACCTTACTGAAAATCTTGTCCCCATCTCCGCCGATCTCTATCTTGGTATCGGTTCCAAGCTTGATGGAAAAAGGCTGGTCATCGCCCTGATAGACAATCTCTTTTATGGTGTCATCAATTTCATCCGTTTCCACCGCAAATGAGGGGGTGTCCGTGTGATAGCCCGAAAAAATATAGCGATCCTCCACCTGGGTATTGGCCAGAGACATCATCTGTTCCTCGATGTGCTGGACCATGCCAGCGGCATCCTTTCTATTTTCGGGGCTGATGGGCGCGTTGGCCATCTGAAGGGCCAGGGTTTTTGACTCTGAAATCAGATCCTGGGCCTGGGTCAATGCATTTTCAGACGCTGTCAGCCAGTTGTTCCCCACAGCGATGCCCCGTTCCAGCTGTGTCAGGCCATTGAGGGTGGATTTGATGCCCTGGGCCTTGACCATGTCCATGGGATCATCGGAAAGGGCATTGATCCGCTTTCCGGTAATCACGGTTTCCGATGCATCATTCAAATCCCTGGTAATATCCGCCAGGCTGTTTCGAACGAAACTGTACATCATCGAAGTGGCAACCCGCATACACACTCTCCTTTATTTTTACAGCCGGGCGCCCCTGCCGCTATTTCAAGCGAAGCAGAGTATCCAGCATCTCATCGGCCGTGGTGATCAATTTTGCTGCTGCCGCATACGCGGACTGAAACGCCATCAACGACACCATCTCTTCATCCAGAGACACCCCGGAAACGCTTTCCCGGATTTTTGTCATCTGGGCATGGATCGCCTCGCTGTTCTCTTTTTCCATGGCTATGCCCGATCCGGTAATGCCGATCCCCCCCAGCAGGGTATGAAAATAATTTTCCGTGGTGGTGTCGAGCACCCCGGTGTTTCCCTGGTTATTTCCAATTTCCATGGGCGTATATTGCAGATCGGCGATGGCAATGGCATTGCTGTTGTCCCCCTTGGCATGACTGCCCTGGTCACCGATGGTGCCGGCAGCAATATATGGCCCCCCGTTTTTCACAAGATCCGATACCGCCATGGTCGCAGCGTCATCCCCTTTGAAAAACGTATTGATGCCCAATGCGGCCAACACATGACTGGTGTCATCGGAAAACCCGAAGGAATACCCGTCATCGGCTGTAATCTGAAACCGGTTATCCACGATATCAGCCTGAATATACGGAACAGGATCAGGATCTCCAACATTCTCAGGATTGAATTTGTTCAACAGATCCTGCAATGTCATGTCTTTCGTAATGTCTATTGTAAACCCATCTATCACATCAAGCGTTGCAGCGTTCGAATCAATGGGTTGCCCCTCTGCATCGTAAATCCAAACAGTAACACTGGTTGGATTCAAGGCATCACCTTCAATCCGGTCCTGAAAAGCCAGGCCGGATGATGACAATATCGTGCCCAGGTCTGCCAAAGGATCAAACGCATAATCACCGGTCACGGAAGTGAATTTCTCCAGTCCGACTCCCTGGCTGTGCTGCCCGTTCACCTGCCAGATCAGTGCCTCTGCTGTTTCATCCAGATCCGTGCGAAATCCGTGAATGATATTATTGCGCATGTCCAGCCATCCGCCGATCCGGCCGCCGCTGATTTGATCTGTCACATCCCACTCATTACCGCCGGATCCGGCCAGTTTCAGTTGGCCATCCTCCATTGAAAGATCAAAGTTTCTGCCGTCCCTGACCAGATCGATGCCATTGGCGGTCATGATCGTCAACGCGCCGGTGTCCAGTTCAAACGAGGAAATATTCATAAGTTCGGACAATTCGTTCAGTTTCATGTTCCGCTGATCCCTGAGGGCAAGGGCGGTTTTCCCCCCGGTTTCAAGAGATACAATCTGCTGATTCAGATCTGCCAGCCCGGATGTAATCCGGTTGACATCTTTCGCACCGGTATCCAGGCGATTGTCAATGTCCTGAACCAGGTTGTCCATCTGTGTGGTCAACCGGTTGAACCCTTCTGACAACTGCAAACTCTTTTCCGACAGGACCCGTCTTTCCGCAGTACCAGAAGGAAAATTCGCCAGATCCTGCCACGAATTCCAGAATTCGAACATCAATGAGGACACATCCGCACCGGAACCGGTACTGAAAATCTGTTCGATCTGATCGAGATAATCCTGCTGGGAGGAAAAAAAAGAGGCTTTGGATCCCTGATCCCGCAGGCGGGACTCGACAAATTCATCATTGATCCCGGTAACCCCTTCAAAGGAAACCCCGCGTCCGAGGGTCAGGTTGCCGATTCGTTCCGTGGGGGCTGGTTGCAGCATCGGCGACTGTCGGGTGTATCCGGGGGTATTGACATTGGAAATATTGTTGGCGGTGACTTCCAATCCATATTTCTGTGTCGACAGGGCAGATCCGGCGATATTGAAGATTGCGCCAAGGCCTGACATGATCACACCTCCTGACGCAGAAACCGCACCGGTTTCTGTGAATTGAATGCACATTGCCGGTTATACACGGCAGGGGTGCTGTCTTTTTCTGTTCCGGATATGATGGCCATAATCTGGTCCATAAATTGAAGGGATTCATTCATGTATGTCATATTGGACTGTCTCAATATATCGATCTGTCTTTTCAACACCGATATCTCCCGGATAGACTTGCTGACCGCCCCCCGATCGGTTCGGGGCAGAACCTTATAGAGCTGATTCAGATCAAATGGGGCAGAACAGAACGAGGCCACAAAATCAGCCAGATTTTTTTTCACTGTGCTGATTTCCATGCACAACGCATCTTTTTCACTGGAAATCCGCCAAAGTCTGTCGATTTCAACCTGGATCAGCGCATCCCGCTCTTTTTCAAAACAGGCCCGCAGATTCTGATAAAGCTGCTTCTTTTTTTCAACCTGCTGCTCAATCCATTGAACGTCATTTTGATTCATAACACACATTTCCCTTGTTAACCTCATCGACACGTCATCCCGATTTCTTTATTGGAAAATCACTTTTCAGATATATTCAATTTTTCAAACAACAGATTTCCCAATCCGATACCGTTTCCACTGGTCAGTGAGTCAGCCATAGTCTCGTTGAACATGGATTTGATAATTTTGCCATCATTGCCCTTGAGCAGACCCTGCTCACCGCTAAAGCCGCGATCCGCACTTTTCAGCATTTCATTGACAAATATGGATTCAAAATCCATGCACGCTTTTTTAAGACGGTCAGTTCCCGGCTCGGTATTGGGTGCCATGGGGCTTACCCCCGGAATGATTCCTGTCTGCATATTATTCTGCCCTCCCATCTATATAATTTCAAGTTCCGCATCCAGCACCCCGGCCGCTTTCATGGCCTGCAACACCGTGATCAGATCCCGGGGACTCACGCCGATGCTGTTGAGGGCCTTGACCAGCTCCTCAATGGTATTGCCGGGGTTCACCACCATCAATTTCCTGTCCTCTTCCATGATATTCACGTCGCTGTCCGGCGCCACCACGGTACTGCCACCGGGCGCCACCACTGTTCCGTCCACTTGAACCGGGCTGCCCCCCCGGCTTGAAGGTGCAAATGGAGCCGGCTGGGACACTTGTGTCTCTTCCTTGATCTCAATGGACAGATTGCCATGGGCAATGGCGACACTGGCGATTCTGACATTTTCACCGATTACCACCGTGCCGGTTCTTTCATTGATAATAATTTTAGCCGGCCGATCTGTCGTGATTTCAAGGATACCCACCTGGGCGATCAAATCCACCACCCGGTGACGGTAAGACGGCGGCACCTTGAACTCCAGTGTGCCCGAATCGATAGCCATGGCGCTTCCCGGTCCGAACTCACGCTCAATGGTCTGGGAAATGGCAGAGGCCGTATTGAAATCAGGATTATTCAAAATCATGACCAAGGATTCTTTTCGGCCCAGTTCAACCGGAATCTCTCTTTCCACCGTGGCCCCGCCGGTGATTCGGGCGACGGTCGGATGATTTTTGGTCTGTCCGCCCCCGGCATTTCCACCAAAGCTGTAACCACCCACAGCCAGGGGGCCCTGAGCCAACGCATACACCTGATTGTCCACCCCTTTCAAGGGGGTCAGCACCAGGGTTCCGCCGGACAGGCTTTTGGCATCCCCTATGGACGATACCGTGACATCGATTTTTTTTCCGATCCGGGCAAATGGCGGGAGCGTTGCACTGACGAGAACGGCTGCCACGTTTTTGACTTTTATGTCTGCGGCATTGACCCGGATACCGTTACGTTCCAGCATATTGGCCAGGCCCTGGAGGGTGAACTCCGTCCCGCTCTTGTCTCCGGATCCGTTCAGACCGATCACCAGCCCGTATCCGAACAATTGATTGGGCCGCACCCCTTGAATGGAAACGATATCTTTGATTCTGGCGGAATCAGAGACCAATGGTGTACAAAACACCACACATACCACCGCCACCACCATACATTTCAGGTATCGTTTAAAACGGCCACACATGATCCACCACCTTTCCCATCCATCCGGGTTTTTGCTTGTCCGCCACCGCGCCCACCCCGGAATAATAGATGCGGGCATCCGCCACATATGTCGAAGATACCTCATTGGTGCTGGTGATATCCTCCGGTCTCACGATTCCGGACAACGCGATATACTGGGCTTCATTGTTCACTTTAATCTCTCTTTTGCCGTTGATGAAAAGATTGCCGTTGGGAAACACCTTGACAACCACGGCAGATACATATGCCTTGATATAGCCTTCCCGATCACTGGTTCCAGATCCGTTGAACTCCGATCCCAGTTCAGAAGAAATCAGGTCGTCCACACCGGGATTCTGTGCCAGCCGGGGATTTTTGGCTGCCAGCGCATCCATGTAACCTAAAAATTTGAGTTTGGCGTTGATGCCGGAAGAGCGGCTGACATTGGTGTTGGCGTTGAGGCTGGCCTGGGGATCCTCCACAATTCGCACCACCACGATATCCCCCACCTGGCGGGCTTTCCGGTCCGTATACATATCAATCCCCGTACTGGACCACAAAGAGCCTTCTGCCCGGTTTTCCACCCCGGTTTCCGGATAAACCGGCGCCTTGATCTGCTTCATCTCTGTCACGTCCGACGGTGTCACCGGTACGGCCGCACATCCTGTCATCAGCAGAATCATCCCCAGCAGGGTCACTGCCGCTGTTTTGAATCCCTTCATCATCGTCTCCCGTCTTATATGTCCACCCGAACCGTGACTTCATCAATGACCCGGGCGAATATTTTTTTACTGCTCATGCTGTTTTCCACGGAAACGGTTTCTCCGGCAAACCCGTCATCAAGGGCTGTTCCGGGAATGGTCACCCGCAGCAATCCGGATTCCACTAGAATGGTCACCTGATCTCCCCGTTTGATCACCGGTTTTTTTTCCACCATCGAGTGCTTGACCATATCCCCCTTACGAATCGACCGTTTTGCCATCAATCCCACCAGTTGACCTGTATCGATCACTGCCTCGTCCATTTCCCGGGAAATATTTTTGCGTTCTTCAACCAGGTCTCTTTTTGTAAGAATATGTCCCTGGGGCAAATCCCTTGCCGCACACACCACGGTTTCAAACACATCCAGCCAAGCGCTGACTTCCGCATTGTTTGCCGGAATTCCGTCCACACTGATCACCGCCTTCACGCGAACATATCTGGAAAAAGGCCGGTTGTTCGTCCGCAGCAGCTGAATCTCCACCTCTCCTGCCGGTACCGGGTTGTTGCGTGCCACATTGAATCGGGAAATCACCACGTCTGACGATACCAGGACAGGCTGTTGTGAAACAAACAACTCAAAGGCCTCCTGGAACATTTCCAGAGAAATGGTTTGATCGGGTTTTCCGCCCGGGAGTCCGGTATCCGACGCCAGGGTTCTGTTGAACGCCACCGGCACGGCCATTCCCACCCAAAAACACAGTGCCAGCAACCCGATGCATCCGGTTTTTCTAATCATGACGTCTACCTTTTCAGGTTGTTGGCCGCCTGCAGCATGCTGTCGGCCGTCTGAATCGATTTACTGTTGATCTCATATGCCCGCTGGGCCATGATCATGCTAACCATTTCTTCCACCACATCCACATTGGACTGCTCCACAAACCCTTGAAGAATAGTGCCCATTCCTTCGGATCCGGGGGCCCCGACAATCGCCTCACCCGAGGCATCAGTGGCGCTGTACAGATTGTGTCCCAGGCTGGAAAGTCCCGCAGGATTGGGGAACCCGTAAAGCTCGATCTCACCTAGCACAGCGCCCACTCCTTCGGCATCAAATGCCGTCACCTGGCCGTATTTACTGATGGTGATGGACAAGGTGCCTTCCGGAACGGTCATTTCAGGCTGAAGCCGGTCCCCGTTGGCCGTCACAACATTCCCTTCACTGTCAAGCTTAAAATTACCGGCCCGGGTGTATCGTTCCTGGTCATTGCTGAGCACCATGAAGAACCCTTTGCCTTCGATGGCGACGTCCAGCTCGTTTTTGGTCTGCTGGAAATCCCCCTGCATGAACATTTTCTGGACCCCCAGTGTTTCAGTCCCCATCCCCACCTGAATTCCCGTAGGGATCTGATCCCCCCCCGGCGTTTCAGAACCACCCTGGTTCAATGTCTGGTACATCAGATCCTGGAATTCAGCCCGGCTTTTTTTAAAACTGGTGGTATTCACATTGGCCAGGTTGTTGGAAATCACGTCGATGTTTGTCTGCTGGGCCGCCATGCCGGATGCTGCGGACCACATTCCCCTGAGCATAATAGTATCTCCTTGTGTTCATTATTTAAAAAAAGAGGTCATCATGAAAAACCAAATCCGCTGAACATGGAACTGGTCATCTCGCCCATGGCTTGGATCACTTTCTGGTTGGATTCATAACTTCGAAACATTTCGATCATCTTGACCATCTCTTCGGTAGGATTCACATTGGACTTTTCCAAAAACCCCTGTTTGACACGGATCTCTTCAGGCTGGAACATATCTTCATCCGCGCCTTCATAGGCATACAGGGATTTGCCTTCTTTGACCAGATCCTGGAGACGGGTGAAATCCACGATCGCCAACCGGTCGATGAGCAGTCCATCGGAAAACACCTGGCCATCGGAATTAATGGTGATTTGCCCCTCATTTAACGTCAGGGGGCCGTTTTCGCCCATCACCACTTCGCCGTTTCCATTCACCAGGACACCTTCGGCATTCAGCATAAAAGTACCATCTGTGGTGTACCGGTCTCCCTGATCCGTTGCTATGGTAAAAAATCCCCGGGAAGCCAGGGCCACATCCAATGCATTTCCGGTCTGAATGATATTGCCCTGGCTGAAATCGGTGTGGACCTGTTGCTCCAGCGCATGGGAACGCATGACCCGGGTGAATGAAACCAGATCTTTTTTAAACCCGCTGGTACCGGCATTGGCAATATTATTGGCAATCGTATTGTATCGATTCTCCTGAACCAGTGCATTGTCAATCGTGGTAAATAATCCGGATATCACAATTCCCCCTGTTAAAATATCGGTGTTCCTGTTATGGAATAATTACTGTGGGAATCAATTAATGCAAATACAATGCCATATCTTCTTCACCCTGAATTTCTGCAGATCCTCCCGGGCACCCATCTGACAAAAATCACGTAACCTATTGAAATATTTAATTTATATTTCTATTTCTTTTCATGGTTCTATCCGTATTGATCATGGAATTATGGCACCCCCCAAAAAAAAGAATATCAGGTCGGAAAATTTTTCCGGTTTTCAAAAAACAGATATCGTTTAGAGGGTGTTTCGATCCGGCTTGGGCTCGAACAGCAGGCAATCCATTCCTGGACTGCTTTTTCGAACGACTTGCGAGGGGATTTCACGGCTTTTGAAATTCATTCTACGACATCCATGGGGATGTTTTATATCCCAGGTGACATAATAAAACCGGCATTTGATGCAATTGACACGAGGTGGACCAGTCGCTGTCATTTTTTTGACTCCTGTGCGTTGAGCAGATAAATAAACGACAACAGTTCCGCAACCACTTCGTACAGAACCGGCGGAATCTCGCTGTTCAAATCCTGTCGGGACAGCAGGTGAAACAATTCCGGGTCCTGATGGATCTCAATGTTGTTTTTCCGGGCCAGTTCAATGATTTTTTGGGCAAGATCCCCTTTTCCCTTGGCCGTAATTTTAGGAGCGCGTCCTTTTTTGGGATCGTAATGCAATGCAACCGCACCGGGAATCTGAAATTTTTGTGTCATTTAGGCCACAAAACAGACGCTGCTGCCCTCCTGGGAAATCATTTCCGTGATCAAATCGGTTTTCAGATCTGATGCAGCTGACAGGTGACAGTCAAACCCATCGACTTCAATGCCCCGGCTCTCCAACATCTGGGTCAACAACGGCAGCTGGGTTTCAATTTTTTCAAGGGTGTTGCGCTGGTCCACCTGGAACTTTCCCTGAAGCGTCATTTCTGTCAACTTCAATTCGGCCTGCACCGTTCCCAGGCAGGACAAAGTCATCACCAGGGTAACGGAACAGGTGACTTTTTTTTCAGAGTCTTTTTTTTGACGCGATACGTCATCCTCATAATAAGACGGCAGAAAAAAAAGGATCTGAGCCAGTCCCCAGGTCCCATCCTGGAATTGCAACGGAACAGGAACAAACAGTTTTGCGGCTTCCTGTCCGGCATGAAGATTGAGTAGCTGGGTATTTTCCAAAGCATTGTACAACCCTTTCAAAGCAGTTGCACTCTCATTGGAATCCGTCAAAATCTTTGAAAGCAGCCCTTTTAAATCCCCGGCCATGAGTTTTGCCATGGATTCCGGGGTTGCCTTTCCAGCGGAAAGTGCCTGAAAGAGTTTGTTTTCCCAGGAAAGCCCGGCATTTTGAACAAAAGATTTCATGCCATGGGCACCCGGCTGTGCCATGGTAATTCTGGACAATTGATCCAGCAGGGAAAACAGTTTTGATTTATCCCCGGACAAGTCGGTGTCACCCGCCAGGAATGCTGCCAGGTTTCCCCACAAATTCTGCGCCAGAGCCCCGCGGATAGCACCCGGATTCAACGTATGCACACCAGGAGACTGAATATCCATCAACCGGAAAGCGGCTTGTCCTTTTTCCCTGGAAACCATCATTGACAGCACGGCGTTTTTGGGAAGCGGAATATCCGAGGTCACACGAATGTGTTTTCCTGATACAGACACCAGAAAGATGCCGGAGGAAAGGGGTTTCAACACCCGCCCTTCTATGACCTGACCTGCATGCAGTTTCAATGCAGGGGCGGTCTGCCGGGAGGGAAAAACTGTTTTCCCGGTCGATTCAACAGCAAAAGAGGGTAGAGAGATCACCAACCATCCTTATTTTTTCTGCATGTTCAATACCAGGGTCACCTTTTCTCTGGGAACGGTAAGCTTTTCAGCAATTTCTTCCGGTGTCATACCGTCTTGGAAATATTGATGAATCTGCTGTTCCGTGGTTACCGCCTCCAGAGAACCGGCGGTTTGATCGGCTTGGTCCATCAAAAGTTCCAACCGCGCGATCCGGTGTTCAAATTTATCATCCATCTGTTGTAAAATTCGATGTTTGTCCTCCAGAGTTTTCAGCAATGTGCCTGACAGCTGGTCCGCATCCGCCAGCAGGGTTTCCAGGGTCTGGATCTTCTGATTGAACATATTTTCAACATCAAAATGTTTGAGTTTCCAGATAAGCACAAAGAACAGGACCACAATAAAGAGATCTATGAGGATCAATGCCAGCACCACCCATTCCATTTGCATACCCGGCATGATCAGATCTTGATATCCACAATCCGGCCGGTATCGTTCTCAAAAGAACCCGGGGAGGGGCGGGATGTTTCGTTATTTTCACAAGCAGCATGTTTATCTTGTTTTTTAAGTTCCGCTTCTTTACCTGCCTTGACCTGCCGGACCCGTTCCTGCTCTTTTTTCTGGAGGACCGCTGCAGCCTGGGCCGCCAGTTGCGCATTGTGCTCGGCAGACAACGGGGGGATGGGCTGCATCTGTTTTATGGCACTGGCCTGTCCCAGAACAATGTTCATATCTGAAATGTTAGGCATTGTTTTCCTTTTATTTATAGCACAAATGCATTGTCAACAATCACCTCATCAAACCCTCTGTCCGGATAAATTCCCTTGAGAGCCCGGTCAGCCCAAATAGTCACCCTTTCCACTGAAGGCGGTTGCCCCTGTTTTTGCATCTTTTTTACCAGCGTATCATAAATCATGGCCCGCAACCATGTTTTTTCATGATCCGACATCGCTGACCATTCAGAATCCCGATACCGGATCACCAGGGAAAACGACATCCCGGTATGAGCCGGATCGGCTGTCAGGGGAATTAAAAAATCATCCAATCGGAGTTCTTTTTTTCCGGGAACCGGAAATATCATCTGACTTGAAAAAGAATTTCCAGTGCCCCCCCGGTCTTTTGCCCCTATCCAGAAAATAATGCCTGCCGCAACCACCACGACAACAACTCCCAGTCCCATGATCCATGGCCATAAAATTTTTTGTCCGGATTTTTCCAGCGGTTCCGGTTTTTCAATTTCAGGCTCTCTGATCTCTTTATCATCTGTCATGTCCGATCCCTCATGGCCTGCAACCGAATTCGAAATTTTGACAAAATTTTTGAATGAATCTGTGATATTCTGGACTCTGTCAGGTCCAACACCGCACCAATCTCCTTGAGGGTCAATTCCTCATAATAGTAAAGAGAAATGATGATCTGCTCATTTTTGGATAACGTCGAAATCTCTCCAGCGATAAGTTCTTTCATCTGCTTGAGGGTCAGTGCGTCCAGCGGAGACATTTCAGTCGATACCTGCCCGTCGATCATGGGGGTGGTTCCACCCGGCATTACCTCATCCAGACTGACCAGAGAAATCCGCCGTGTCTGCCAGAGAATTTTGTGATAGTCTTCCAGCGATATTCCCAGATGCCGGGCGATCTCGACATCTCTGGGTTCTTTTTCCAGTTTCTGTTTCAATGCATCCCGGGCCGCCTCGATACGCTGGTGATTTCGGACCACGGATCGTGACGCCCACCCCATTTTCCTGACTTCATCCACCATTGCGCCTTTGATCCGATAGGTGGCAAATGTTTTGAACTTCACATTTTTATCCGGCTGGAAACGATCAATGGCTTCATTCAATCCCAAAATTCCGGCACTGATCAGATCATCCCGGGAAATACCGGCCGGCAATTGCATGGCCATACGATCCGCAATATATTTGACCAAAGGGGCGAGTTCACGGATGAGAGACTCTCTGTGTCGGTCATCCAGCTGTCCCCCGGTATGGCCGGCATCCGATGCCCGGCAATATTTTCGGATCTGTGGTTTCATTGTGCTAAACGGTTTCCTCCACCAGCCGCCTCCAGAAAAATTTGATATTTCCATCCGCCGGGTCAGACTCTGCCACACTGCGAAGCAGACGATCCGCCAGAGTGCCCATGTTTTGACTGGCCACTGCCCGGGGATAGGCACAGACAACCGGCTGCCGTTTGACAACCGCCTGTTTGAGATACTCATCCCAAAGAATACATCCGGCATAATCCAGACAAACGCCTTTGAGAAATTTATCCGCTACCTGGCTCAGCTTTTTAAACACTGATTTTCCCTCGTTTTCATTTTTTACCATGTTCATCAATATGGAAAACTCTTTGGTCTTGTATTGATTGAACATCACTTTCAGCAAGGCATACGCGTCCGTGATGGATGTGGGTTCCGGAGTCACCACCACGACACGTTTTTGCGCGGCCATGTTAAAATAAACGACATTGGATGAAATCCCGGCACCCGTGTCCACCAGCATAATATCAAACCGGTGAGTCAGATCATCAAATTCGCTGAGCAGATGGAGTTTCTGTCCTTCGGTCAGATTGGCCATCTCTTCAATACCACTGCTGGCCGGTATCACGGATACGCCTTCCGGGCCTTGGACAATGATTTCGGACAATCTTTTTTCTCCGCGGATCACGGCATCGATATTATCCTTGGGATGGATCCCGAAAATAATATCGATGTTGGCCAACCCCAGATCCGCATCAAACACGAGAACGTTTTTTCCTTTGCGCTGAAACGATACGGCCAGATTGCCGACAATATTGGTTTTACCAACCCCACCCTTGCCGCTGGTAATGGAAATAACCCATGGGGCCCTTCCGGATTTTTGTCCGGAGATCTCCTTATTTGTAACAGTTTCTGCAATTTTATGTGATTCTTTCCTGACCATCTCCCTCAATCTTTCTGCTTGATCCATTCGCTAGTCTCCGATTTTTATGGCAGTCACATCCATATTTTTCAACAGCAAGGCCGATAGTTTCTTTTCATTTGCCATTTCGATGTCTTCCGGCACATTCTGGCCGGCCGTCACATAAGAGATGGCTTTCGGGTATTTTACCACTTGATTGATGATATTACCCATCATACGTGTCTCATCCAGTTTTGTGAATATATAAGTTTTAAAGGACAGCGGGCTGAAACACCGGACGGTCTCATTCATTTCCGACAAAGACGCGCCCACGTTGAGCAACAGGTGAGTATCAATGGATGCGTTCCTGCCGATCATTGCTTTCAACCCTTCCAGCCGGGTCATGTCATACTGGCTCTGGCCTGCGGTGTCAATGAGCACCACGTCTCTGGACTTCAGACGTCCCAACGCCAGCAGCAGATCCCTGGGTGTAAATGCCTGAAAACAAGGAATCCCCAGAATATCCGCATAATTTTTCAGCTGTTCCCGGGCACCGATGCGATAGGTATCTATGGAAATCAATCCCACACTTTTTTGATGCTGCATAATCAGGGTGGCGGCTATTTTTGCAATGGTCGTTGTTTTACCCACCCCGGTTGTTCCCACCACAGCGGCGATTTTCTGTTGATTCCCCCCCGCAGCGAACGGATCTTCCACCGGCAGCATCTGTGCAACGGCCCGGACGACCCGCGTATTCACCTCCCGGAAAGACAGATGGGCCGCCCCATCGAGCACACCCGCCTTTTCCAGAATCTTTTCCATCACGGCATTTTCAATGCCCTGGCGAACCATTCTGGCACACACCGGCATCATTACCGGATGCTTCACCATGTGCGGCAAAGACACTCCCGGCGAACTCATTACCGTCATCATCTGCTGCAAGCGCACCAGCTCTCCTTTGATCTCACCCAATGCATCCGGCGACATATGATCCACTGGATCATCAGCCTGGGTACCCGGCACCGCACTGATTTCAAAAAACAGGCGGCCGTCTTTTCCCTGCACCCGATTGGTTGAAACGATCATGGCATCCGCCCCCAGAGAACTGCGTATCAACGCGGTTGCCTCTTCAATGGTCGCGGCAAAATATTTATACGGCGGCTTCATTCAAACTCACCTCACCGATGGATTTGAAACGGATATCATTGAGCAGCTCACTCTGGGACATCACCATGACCGAAGGCACATAGCTTTCGATCAGTTTTCTGAAATGGCGGCGGATCCCCGGAGACGTCATGATAATGGGCTGAATATTGTTGACCAGTGCCTTTTCCGCCAGTTTCTGTACCGACCGGATAATAGGTTCCGATGTCCGGGGATTCAAAGCCAGGTATGCACCATGATCGGTTTTCTGAAGCCCCTTCATCAACAGCTCTTCCACATCCGGCCCCAGCGTGATCAAATGCAGTTCTCCCGCTTCATTGAGATGCGGGGCCATGATCGACCGGGAGAGTTTGTGGCGGACATATTCGGTGAGCAGATCCGGGTCTTTTGTCATGGGCGCATAATCCGCCAGGGTTTCCACAACGGTCAGCAGATCCTTGATGGACACATTTTCCTGAAGCAAATTCTGCAACACTTTCTGGACTCCCCCCAAAGAAAGCAGATTGGGCACCAGTTCTTCCACCACCTTGGGATACCTGGCCGCCATATTGTCCAGCAAGGACTGCACATCCTGTCTGCCCAGAAGCTCGGAAGCGTGTTTTCGAATGATTTCCGTCAAATGGGTCGTCATAATTGTGACACTGTCCACCACGGTATATCCGGCCAGTTTTGCATCTTCTTTCCGGTCTTCAGGAATCCATACGGCCGGCAGGTCAAAAGCCGGTTCCTTTGTTTTAACGCCTTCGATCTGCCGGGCGGAATCTCCCGGGTCCATGGCCATATAATGATTCACCATCAATTCAGCGGAAGCGACTTTCACCCCCTTGATCAGAATATGATACATATTGGATTTGATCTGCAGATTATCCCGAATATGAATGGGTGGTACAATCAACCCCATATCCTGAGCAAACTGGCGCCGAACCGCATGGACCCGATCCAGAAATTCTCCCCCCTGATCCTTGTCCACCAGCCCGATCAGTCCATAGCCCACTTCCACTTCCAGAATATCCACGGTTAACAAATGCTCCACCGGTTCCGGTCCGGTCAATGCAGGTTCTTCAACCAGTGCCGCTTCAGCATCGGCTGCATCGGTCGCTGCTTCCTGTTTTCTCAAAAAATAATTGGCACCGGCGATTCCCATCGACAGAAAAATAAATGCCATATGCGGCAGACCGGGGATCATGCCAAAGAGAAAAATCATCAAGGCTGCCAGATTCACGGCCCGGGGGTATCGCGTCACCTGCCGAATAAAATCGCTTCCCATGGTGCCTTCGGAAGCGGAACGGGTCACCACAAGCCCTGCGGCAGTAGAGATAACCAGAGCCGGAATCTGGGACACCAAACCATCGCCCACGGTCAGCAGCATGTAGCTCTGGGCCGCATCCACAAAGCTCATGTTCCGTGTGAACACACCGATGATCAACCCGCCGAGGATATTGATGATGGTAATGACGATTCCAGCAATGGCGTCTCCTCTGACAAATTTGGCAGCCCCGTCCATGGCCCCGTTGAACTCCGCTTCCCGGGTGATGGTCCCGCGTCTTTCCTTGGCCTGGGCTTCATTGATCAGTCCGGCGTTGAGATCGGCATCCACGGCCATCTGTTTGCCGGGCATGGCATCCAGGGTAAACCGTGCTGCCACCTCAGCCACCCGGGTGGCGCCTTTGGTGATCACCACAAAATTGATGAGCACCAACACCGTGAACACAATCATACCCACCACATAATTGCCGCCCATGACAAATCCGCCAAAGGACTGAATGACTTTACCTGCAGCAGCAGGCCCTTCATTGCCGTTCAGCAGGATCAGACGGGTGGACGCGACATTCAAGGACAGCCGGAACAGTGTGGTCACCAGCAGCAGGGACGGAAAAATGGCAAAATCAAGGGCTTTTTCCGTGGACATGGCAATCAGCAGAATGGTAATGGCCACCGTGATATTCAACGCCAGCAAAAAATCCAGCACCACCGAAGGCAAAGGGATGATCATCACCATCAGGATGGTCACTACCCCGACAGCCGCCAGCAGTTCTCCCCCTTCCACCTGCATCAGTTTGAAATTCATCGATTTTTCCATATCATTGGTTCACAGCCCGCCGTTCATCCATTTTTTTATTTTTTCCTGTGCTTGTACACATAAGCCAGCACCTCGGCCACTGCCTGATACAACAGCGGAGGCACCTCCTGATCCACTGATACCATTTGATACAAAGTTTGTGCCAACGCGCGGTTCTCAACCATTAAAATATGATTTTTTTTGGCAATTTCCTTTATCTTGAGAGCGATTTCCCCTTTGCCTTTGGCCACCACCCGGGGAGCTGCCATGGCTTTGTCATCGTATTTCAGGGCAATGGCATAATGGGTCGGGTTGGTGATCACCACATCGGCATCCGGGACATTCTGCATCATCCGGTTTCTTGCCATCTGCATCTGGATGTTGCGGATCCGGGATTTAATCATGGGATCGCCTTCTGATTCCTTATGTTCGTCTTTAACCTCTTTTTTGCTCATTTTCAACTTGGTTTCAAACTGCCATTTCTGAAACGCGTAGTCGATGGCCACGATAATAATCATGGCAAGGGCGCACCGAACAAACAGCTTCAACGTGGCCAGGGCAATGTATGTGATGATCTCTTCATGGGGCAGATACCCCAGCGTGGAGATCCGGTCCATTTCCCCGAGCAGGGTCACATATCCGACCCCCCCCACAATGACCAGCTTTACAATACATTTGACCAGTTCCATTACCGATTGTTTGGAAAACAGTCTGCCCAGCCCTTTGATCGGATCGATTTTGGAAAATTTGGGCTTCAGCGTTTCCGCACTGATCATAAATCCCACCTGCAATATATTGGCAGCCACTGCCGCCAGAACGATCATTCCGGCCATGGGCATCATGATCAACAAAAAAGACTGAATCATCTGTTCGGAAAACCGAATGAATTCCGTCACACTCAAGGAATTATGAAACGGCAGTTTAAAGGTCTTGATCATCATTTCTTTTATTCCGGCATACATGAAAACCCCGAACAGGCTGAATGTGAGCAGGCCGGCCAGCAGAACGGCTACGGAAGGCAGTTCCCGGCTCTTGGCGACCTCTCCTTTTTCCCGGGCATCCCTGCGTTTCTTGGGGGTGGCCTGTTCGGTTTTGTCTTCAGAGGATTCATCCGCCATTGCTGATTTTCCAATCTTTTTTTATGACCCTGTTATGGGGACATCAAATCCAGTATGCTCACCAGAAACGTCCCCAGCTGGGCCACATATGTTTCCATAAACCGCAGCAGAACCATCAGGCAGATGCTGAAAAAAAACAATCCCACAACGATCTGAACCGGAAACGCCACGATCATGATATTCATCTGGGGAATCAGCTTGGTGACCAGCCCAAACGCCACTTTGGTCAAAAACAACGCGGCAATGGCAGGTGCCCCTATTTTCAAGGCGATCACAAACATGTCACTGGTCTTTGACAACATCTCTGGCACCAGTTTCGGATCCATGGCCACCGATCCAATGGGCAAAATATCAAAACTTTCTTTCATGGCATGAATCAATATATGGTGTCCATTAAAAAGCAGAAACAACACCATGGAAAGAAAAAAGGCAAAATTAGCCAGAAGTGATATCTGGGCGCCGCTCTGGGGGTCAAACACATTGGCAATGGCAAACCCGGTTTCAAACCCCACCACCTGACCCATGATGCGGACACCCTCGAAAACCGCCAACACCATCAGCCCCAATACCAAGCCAACGATCATTTCAACTGCCACCAATCCGGCAAATGCAGTGATGGAATCGGGAAATCCGGTATCTGTCATGGAAATGACAGGAAAAAGAATAATGGCCAGAAGCAAAGAAAAACCGGCCTTCACCAGTGCCGGGAATACCCGGGTATTGAAAAAAGGCAGCATGAACACCAACACACTGAGCCGGGTCAAGACCAGATAAAAGCCTTCAATGGTATCAAAGTTGACAGGCATAATAAACCATCGATCACTGCCGGATATAGTCAGGAATATGTTCCATGACCGCAATGGTAAACGTCATCATATGTTCCAGCATCCAGGGTGCCAAAAACAACAGCCCCAGCAATACCACCAATATTTTAGGCACAAACGTCAACGTCATCTCATTGATCTGCGTGACTGCCTGAAAAATACTGATCACCAGACCGGCCAGCAGCCCCATGCCCAATATGGGCAACGAAACAAGAATGGTCACCTGAATGGCTTCCCGGGCAAAATTGACAACAAACTGAGGGGTCATTTTATTTTTAACCTATGGCAAAACTGTCAATCATCGAAGTGATGATCAGGTTCCATCCATCCACCAGAATAAACAGCATCAATTTGAACGGCAAAGAGATCATAACCGGCGGCAGCATCATCATTCCCATGCTCAACAGGACGCTGGCCACAACCATGTCGATAATCAAAAAAGGAACAAACAGCACAAACCCGATGATAAAGGCGGTTTTCAACTCACTGATCACAAACGCCGGAATCAGAACAAACATGGAGATCTCATCCCGATCGGACGGCTTGGCTGTGTCAGAAAGTTTGACAAACAATGCCAGATCCTTTTCCCGCGTCTGTTTGAACATGAACTGCCGGATGGGTCCCATGGCATTGTCCAGGGCGGTCTGCTGGGATATTTCTTCGTTCAGATACGGCTGAAGCGCCGTCTCATTGATCTGTTTTCCCACCGGCATCATGATGAACACCGTCAAAAACAAAGCAAGCCCGGCAATAATCTGGTTGGACGGCGTTTGCTGAGTTCCCAGGGCCTGCCGCAGAAATGCGAGCACCACCACCAGCCTTGTAAAAGAGGTCATGAGGATCAGGATAGATGGCGCCAAGGCCACCACGGTCAAAAGAAAAATCGTCTGGAGCAGCACAGACACATCTGCCGGGTCATCACTGGTTTCCATGCCCAGTTGAATCGAAGGAAACACGAAATCAGCGGCCCTGGCTTCAACACCCCCCCATGCTGCCAGGCCAAGCAACAAGATCACCCCGAACACCGACAGGTATTTCAACCCAACCCGGCCTTTGCCGGTGCTATGTTTCGGATATTTCATTGTCGGCCTTAAGGGTTGTAATATAATTGATCCGTCCCGGTGCCACCCCCAGAACAATACGTTCTCCTGAAATTTCCATCACCTCGATCCGTTCTTTGGGAGACAGATAAAACGCCCCCAGCCGTTTGATATCCAGTTCACCCTGGTGCCGTTTTCCCAATGGCAGGAACCGGCGCATGGCATACAGGATACCGATCATACATGCCAGCACCACCGCCAGCATGATCCCGGTTTTAAGGACGGTACCGATCAGGCTCACGTCAACAATCCCTCCCATGTTTTCCTCCCGGGCTGTACATTCAATTGATTGTTCCACCCAAAGAACCGCTGTCAGCTCAATGACTTGACCCGCTCCAGGGGGCTGGCAATATCGGTCACCCGGATACCGTATTTTTCTTCCACCACCACCACCTCTCCCCGGGCCACCAGTTTGCCGTTCACACGGATATCCAAAGTTTCACCCGCAGCCTTATCCAGGTCAATGATTGACCCCTGACCCAGTTGAAGCAGATTGTTCACCAGCATTTTCGTTCGTCCCAGCTCCACGGTGAGTTCCAATGGAATATCCAGAATCAGGTCAATATCGTTTTTATCATCCGGTTTGGTTTCATTTTTTTTTTCTTCTGCCATGATCGGTTACTCCTTTTGAATGGTATCAATAATTCTCACGGCCATATTCTTGTTACACGCCCCCGGAATTCCTTTGAACTTCGGGATATCTTCAATTTTCACCACCACGGAATGACTGGTTTTCTGATCCAGCATGATCACGTCTTCCACATCCAGCTCGAGCAAATCGCCCGCATGAATGGTCGCGGTTCCCAGCACACAGCTCACCTCCAGCGGCACTTTTTGAATCCGCTGCATCAGTGAGGTCTGCCAGGCCGTGTCCATGACCCGGCTCTCATATCCTGCTTTCTGCTTGAACTTTTCTTTGACCGGTTCGATGGACGCGTAAGGGATGCAGAAAAACAGGGTTCCGGAGCTGTTGGGCAAAGAAATGCTGATGCGTGTGGAAATCACCATGTCATCGGGTTCCGTGATCTGTGTGAACTGTGGATCGATCTCGGAATGGGAAAATATCATTTTTACCGGGTGCACCTCCTGCCATACGTTCTGGCACTCTGCTAAAATGATCCCGCAAATTTTTTCAATGATCCTGGTTTCAATGGGAGTAAAGGCACGTCCCTCGAGTTTCCATGGGTTCAAGCCCCTGCCCCCGAAAAAAATCTCGACAAACGAAAACACCAGCCGGCCTTCGAGCACCAGAAGCGATGCCCCCCGGAGCGGATCGATCCGAAATACATTCAAACTTGCGGGCAAGGGCAACGATCGGCAGAACTCGTCGAATTTTACCAGCTGGTTGGAGATCAGCTTGACATCGACATTCTGTTTGGTGATGGCAGAGAGTTTGTCCCTTAAAAACCCGGTGAGCCGCTCATTGATCACCTGAAAAGTCGGCAGGTTCAACGGGCCTGATTCTGTCCCGAAATTATACGCCTGAACCGTGTCCTTTTCCTCGGGAACATCGGTTTCCGTGGCCACACTGCCGGCATCGATTCCTCCGAGCAGGGAATCAACTTCGTCCTGAGATAAGACATTAGCCATAATTCACCTACTGCACCACAAACTCTGAAAAATAAATTTTATTGACCACATTGCTTCCAAGAATCTGATTCATCCGGGAAATAAATTCCTGTTTTAACACAATTTTCCCTTCCACTGTGGCCAGATCATTGTAGGTTTTGCTCGATAACAGGATTAACGCCGCATCATCCAGCAACGGTTTGTATTTTTCCACCACCGGAATCGTAGCCGGGTCTGAAATTCCCAGCAGTACTCCCACTTTCAGGTACCGATTGCTCATGCCTGAATTCCCCATCAGATTCACAATATAGGTATTCAGGGTATAGGTCAGCGGGGCGGCTTCCGGATTCACCGCCGGACCGGGCGGATCATCAGGCGATGCAATCTCGTCTGAACTGTTTGATTTCAGCCATGTCCATCCGGCAAATCCGCCCCCGACCAGCAATACAAGAATTACGGCAATTCCGATCACAACAACAGGGCGTTTGGATGATTTTTTTTCGCTGGCATCCGCTTCCGGCATCACGTCTCCTTATAAAATTTTAAAAATGATTTGAACACGTCGGTTTTTATTTCTGTTCTCCGGTGTGTCATTGGGAACCAGGGGCCGATCAGCCCCATACCCGCCCACGGCAAACCGCTGGGAAGGAATTTGATGCTGATTCACAAAATAATCCAGCACCGCTTCAGCCCGTTTCAATGACAGCTGCCGGTTGGATCCGAACACACTGCCCCGGGCCGGGATATCATCGGTATGACCAACGATGAAAATATCGTTGTCACAGTCTTCAATGGCCTCCGCCACCGTATTCAGAAAAGGAATCATCACCTCTCTGAGTTCGGCTTTTCCCGGACTGAAAAACAATTCACCGTGAAACGATATTGCAATTCCCAGGGGATCGGCTGTGATATCAAACAAGGTGTCGATTTTTTCCAGTACCTCTTTGACCTGGTCCGGTCGGGTCTCCTGTGTCGGCACCAGCATTTTTTCCATCAGTGTATGATCCACCACCAGAAGATGATCAGTTGTCTCGTAGGTGCTAACGAATTCGGACAAACTGTTAATCTCCTGATTGCTCCCTAGTTCCAGCACCCCGGGGGCGCCTTGAAACCGGGAAAACGTTTCCTTGAGTTTTTTGGCATCCATGGAAGACATGGACAGCAACATGACAAAAAAGGTCAGCAGCAGCATGACCAGATCAGCAAACGTGGTCAGCCATCCATTGGTATCCATTACCGCCAGGTTTTCTCTTTTTTTTCCGGATCTTTGTGACATCAATCAAATATCCTGAAGTCAAAGGTATCAAACGTAAAAGTATTGGACGGCTTTTTTTTCAAAATCCGATGGGTATTCACTGATTTCCCGGAATACAACGTAATTTCCACCCGGTCGTTCATTGCCCGGGAACGTGCGGTTTGTGTGGAAACCCGGGGCCGGTTCACCCCGGCCCCATAAGCATGTAATCGCTCATCCAAGTCATCGTGACGAGTTTTCAAATACAGGAACACAGCATCAGCCATCTGAAAGGACCGATCCCACGTGAATTCATATCCATTGTCATCCGGAAGGATTTCCCCCACATGACCCATGATTTCGACTGGAAAATCCGCCGGGTGGATCAGCGTAACCAGATTATCCAGAAATTTTTCAGCTTCCGGCCCCAGTGTCAGAGATTCCGGTTCAAACAAAAACTTAGATTGCAAAACAATGGCCTGTTTTTGATCTTTGTAAATCAATTCCACATGATCTGCGACATCCCGATGTTCTAAGTTCAACACTTTGACAAAATTAGTTACCTGCAATTCCATGGGAGCCCCGGGCTGAATAAGTGTATCCCCGGCTTTCGATGCGGAATACCCGCCCGTAAAACTGCCGAACGCCCCTAAAATGGAATCCAGTGCCACCCGAGTCCGTTTCTCGTCAATAACGGCAATGGAATTGAGCAGGATAAAAAAGGTCAACAGAATCAAAAACAGGCTGACCGTCATGACCGGAAGTAAATCAATGGGAGAGGGATCTTCCTGTTTTTTCTTTTTTTTCATACCGCAGGTTCCCGTTGCTTGGGAGGTACGAACGCATGCAGTTTCTGTTCCAGAACCCGGGGGTTGTCCCCGTTGGAAAGGGAAATGATCCCGGCCACCGTCATCTCCTTGATCAGCATTTCCTCTTTGCTCCGGGTCCTGAGTTTCCCGGCAATGGGCATACACACGATATTTGCCATAACCGAGCCGTAAAAAGTCGTTAACAGGGCCACGGCCATGGCCGGCCCGATGGTGGAGGGATCATCCATGTTCTGAAGCATCTGCACCAGGCCGATCAAGGTACCGATCATTCCCATGGCCGGCGCGTAAGTCCCCATGGTCGTAAATATTTCCGCCCCCAGCTGGTGGCGGCTCTTGATGAAATCCATTTCCACTTCCAGCAGATTGCTGATTTCAAGCGGCTCCAACCCGTCAATGGACAGCTGAACCCCTTTTTTCAAAAATGCGTCATCCATGCCAGCCAGTTCATTTTCCAGAGACAGTATCCCTTCTTTTCTGGATTTTGCAGAAAATGCCATGAGCCGTTCGATCAGCTCACCAGGGTCCGACGTCCGGGCAAAAAACGCATTTTTTACCACCTTGAGTACCCCGAATACCTCTTTTAACGGATAATTGATCATTGTGACACCAATGGTACCGCCCACAACAATCATTAAAGCCGGTATGTTGATGAACAACCCCAGTCCGCTTCCCATAAAAATTGCTGCCAGCACCAGTCCGAATGCGGATACAACGCCAAGCAGGGTAGCAATATCCATAATGTTTTTTAACCTTCCATTGCTTTTCACGCACTTATCATTACAAGGTCAGCAAACTTTATGCCATTAAATCCGTTTAATTGCAATCCTTCTTGAACATTGCCGCACACAAACCGGCATGGGATGACAGCTGGGTCATTCGAATGCACCCACTGCGTTTTAAAGAATCCCATACCCGAATTCAACGTCAAAAAAAAGGGCATCAGCCAAAAAATTGACGAATGCCCCTGTTCCGGTTTTTCGGTTGTGCCGGTTGACCGGATTTATTGGAAAACGATGTCTGGTCTATCGTTTGATGTTGATGATTTCAGACAACATGGTATCGACAGTGGTGATAATTTTCGAATTGGCCTGGAAACCCCGCTGGGTGGTTATCATTTCAACGAATTCAGCGGCGATGTCCACATTGGACTGTTCCAGAGATCCGGGAGCCAGGCTTCCCAGCCCGTTGCTGCCCGGCCGGTTAGTGATGGCAGCACCGCTGGCCAGAGTTGATCTGAACAGATTGCCGCCTTCCTTAACCAGTCCTTGTTCATTTTGGAATCCGGCCAAGGCCACCCGATACAGGGGAATGATTTCGCCATTGGAGTAGTTCCCGGTGATCACCCCTTTGTCATTCACGTTGATATCCTGAAGATCTCCGGCCCCGTATCCGTTGCTGTCCTTGAAAATGGTGTTGGACGTCACTGCGTACTGGGTGGTGCTCAGGGCGTTGTTGGCCCAGGACGTGCCATTGTAAGTAGACCCGAAATCCAGGCTGACGCTCATGGCACCTGTGCCAAAATCCGGCTCAAACGTGAACAGGCCGTTGGTCAAATCTGTTGCCGTATTTAGTGATGTTTCCGTGCCATCTCCGGCCACACTTGACATTGAAATATCTTTGATAGCACCGGACGCTGCATCAAATTCAATCTTTCCAAAACCCAGAACTCCGGCATGAGCATCAGCCGATGGATCAATAGGAGTACCTCCATTGTCTCGCTGATCTTCATTGGGGTTGCATGTGACCATAAATTCGTACTTTGAATCAGTGGCAGGAGCCGCTTTGTCAAAATAAAGAGTGATATCATGGGTGCTGCCCAACGAATCATACACCTGAACCGTAGTCTGGTATTCAAAATTCGCATCAGGTATCGGCGTTGATGCTGTGCCGTCCCAACCAGCCTGCAACGAACCGGCAGGGAATGTAGCCGCAGGGGTACCGACAGTAGTTGATACCGAATTGTCATCTGCTTTGGAATCCAGATTGGCGATGACCTGAACATTGGTGCTCTGGCTGGGCTGGGAAGTGAATGAATTTAATTTGATATCACCGACGGAGCCGAGATCATTGCCGGTTTCAGGGTCCAGACCCCATCCCTGCACCACATGGCCGTTGGGATTGACCAAATTGCCTTCCTTGTCAAAACTGAAATTACCGGCACGGGTGTAATATTCGCTCACGCCACTTTCTTCTCTCAAAATAAAAAATCCGGATCCACCGATGGCCAGATCCGTGGCATTTCCCGTGGTTTTAAAAGATCCCTGCTCAAAAGACGCGGACACATTACCGATGGCGCTACCGCTGCCGATCTGGGTGGTGCCGCTCATGGTGGACAAGGACTGACTCAGCAGATCCTGGAAATCTGCCTGACTGCTTTTGAACCCGATGGTGTTGACATTGGCGATATTGTCACCGATGATCTGCATGGTGTCTCCCATGGACGTCAATCCGCTGGTTCCGGAAAAAAGTGCGCTTGATAATGCCATTGGTTTTCTCCTTGTGTTGTTGTGTATAGGTGTTATCTTTTTTTTATCATGTTTCAGCCGGCATGCGGACATTCCGGACACTGGGAAGCGTTACCGGCACATCCCCCACATACAGCATGGGGGTGCCGCCCTCAATGTTCACACGATCCACCCGGCCCGACATAAAGGTCTCCACAGGCAATGCCTGCCCGGTGCCGTCAACCGCCGTGACTGCAAAATTGTATATCCCTTCTTCCAGGGTGCTCCCGTCGTCGCCTGTGCCATCCCATTCAAATGAATGAGTTCCCGGTTCCATGAATCCCATGGGAATCTTTTTCACTGTCGTGCCATGGACATCAAACACAGTGAGCACACAATCCCCGGATGCCTCCATACTAAATCCGCCCTTGGCAGGTGTATCTTCGGCCAGCGTCAGATCATTGCCCTGAACATCGACCTCTTTTCCCATGAAATCCATGGCATTGAAAATCAGTTCTTCCGCCTGGTTGACCTGCATGTTGGACAGATTGTCATTGACGTTCTGTAATTGTTCCAGACTGCTGAACTGGGCCAGTTGGGCTGTGAACTCGGTGCCTTCCATGGGATTCAATGGATCCTGATGCCGCAGCTGAGCCACCAGCAGGGTCAAAAACGTATCCTTTCCCAGGATGTCTTCAGACTGCGTATCTGCATTCGCCATGGTTGGTGAATTTATTCCCATAGTATCGATAAACATCTTTTTTCCCTTTCCCTGTGTTGGTAATATGGATCAGGCCAGCAAATCCAGCCGGGCCTCGTTATTTTTTTGCGGCCATATCGATTGTTCGACAGTATCGTCTTCAGCTATATCATCCACAGATTTTCCGAAACGGATATTTTTTCCCATCCCCCCTTGGGAATGCTGCTGATTCAAAAATCCATCTCCAGTTGCAGACGCGTGATTCAGATTGCTGCTCACCTGCACGTCAAATGTTTCAACCCGGATGCCATATCCTTCTAAAACCCGCTTCAGGTCCACATAATTGGCATGAAGCATATCTTTTGCCGAACTGGTTTCAGTCACCACAGACATTTTGAGCACATTTTCCTTGACATCCATTTCAATATTCACCATGCCAAGTTCCAGGGGCTTCAGCTGCAACGAAAAAATTCGATCTCCCCGGTGAAGGAATGATGCGATTTCTTTGCCCACCTGGTTCACAACCGCTGTGGGCAGCGGGCTCTGCTGAGATACCACCGACTGTTTAACCGGGGCCGACACACTTTCTGCTACATTTGTGAATGAAATGCTTGGCCCCTGGAGCTTTTCAGTTCCCGCGATCAGGTTCTGATGAATTTCCTGCCGACCAGCCCCATCTCCTTTGGAGACATCCCCCTGCATGGGTGAAGAATCAGTATTGATCTTATGGAAAATGCCTCCTTTTTCCATGTTCTGCTTAGGAACATCCGCCGACATCAGACGGGATTCCATATCAGACTTGAAATCTGTGACCTTTTTTTCCGAAAACACATTTGATGAATCATTTTTTTGGCCTGTAACGCCTTTTCCAACCGGCATCTCCTGTACCGATTCTGCCATCCGAAAAGCATTCATGGACGAATTTTGGGGCACTGAGGCTGATTCCTGCACTTTCTTTTCCAAAAATTGAACAATTCCTTCCAGGGCAAAAGGGAGATGGGACGCTTTATTCGACACTGACAGGCCCAGTTTCTCCAGCCCGGACATCACCCGCTGAATTGCCTGCGGATCAGGCAGTTGATCCTGATGACCGGACACATGTTGAACCGGGTCCAACGCTACCGGGGTTAAACCAGGTTTATCCCCTTTTACA
>JAIPDL010000144.1 GCA_021737695.1 Desulfotignum sp.
CCGGGAAAACAATCTGAATTCATTTATCTGGATACGGGGGTATCTTCCCGGGACCAGGTGCTGGAAAAGGTAATCTGTTATGGAACACGTTAATCTTCGTATGGGGAGAATCAGCTATATCAATGCATCTCCTGTATATTACGGCCTGGATCACGGCCTGGCCCCGTCCTGGCTCACGCTGGTGACGGATGTGCCGGCCGTCCTGAATCGGCAGATCATGGATGGATCCGTGGATCTCAGCCCCATCTCCGCAGCCCATTACGCCATGAATCATCGGTCTCTGCTGCTTATGCCGGATCTGTCCATCTCCTGTCACGGACCCGTGATGAGTGTGTTGTGCGCTTCCAAAGTCCCTCTGGATGAGCTTGCCGGAAAAACCGTGATGCTGACAAAGGAATCCGCCACCGCCGCCTCGTTCATGAAAATGATTTTTGCCCAGCGCGGCGTAACACCCAAATATGTGACGCAAGCTGTGGGAAATATCGATGAGATGCCATCGGATGTGGATGCTGTGCTGGTCATCGGAGATGCGGCATTGACCCAGCCCTGGGATCAACGGTTTGCTTTCTGCTTTGATCTGGGCGAAATCTGGCATGACATGACACACATGCCGTTTGTGTTTGCCGTGTGGGCCGTGCGAAAAGAAGTGGCGGCCGCGCATCCGAAAACCGTGACCCGGGCCCTGGAACTGTTATGGGCCAGCCGGAAATCCGGATACGACCATCTGGATGCCGTCATTGCCGCGGGACAGGCCAAGCTGGGGCTGCCGGCATCCCTGGTCAGTTCCTATTACCAGCACCTGTTCTGTGATATGGATGCCCCAAAGATTCAGGCCATGACCCGGTTTTTCGATATCCTGTACCGGAAAAAAATCCTGACATCCCCCGTGGACGTGACCTTTTTTCAGCCGGAATAAACATTCAGAATCAGAAAGGGTGAATCGGGGCAGTCCCTTGTTGGGGATCTGATCGGGTTGTGTGATAAAATGAAAAAGAAGTGAGTAATAAAAAAGCAGTGGGTGTTGTACAGAAAAAATGGTCGGGATGAGAGGATTTGAACCTCCGACCCCAGCGTCCCGAACGCTGTGCTCTACCAGACTGAGCCACATCCCGACTCTGAAAAACCTGTATTAAATATATTAAAAAATGGTAAAAGTCAAATCATAAAATCGATTCTTTGATAATGGTGGATTCCCGGCCCGGTCCCACGGAAATGATCTTGATGGGGACCCCGGACAATGCTTCCATTCGACCCAGATACTTTTTGGCATTTTCCGGTAGATCTTCATACCGGGTAATGTCGGAAATGCGCTGCTTCCAGCCCGGATGGGTTTCATAAACCGGTGTGCAATGCGTCAGGGTGTTGATATCTGAAGGAAATTCATGCAACGTGTTGCCGTTATCCTGGTATCCCACACAGATCTTGATTTCATCCAGATCATCCAGCACATCCAGTTTGGTGATGACCAGTCCGGTGAGACTGTTGAGCCGGGCCGCGTTTTTGATCATGATTATGTCCAGCCATCCGCACCGTCTTTTTCTGCCCGTGGTGGCACCGAATTCCGCACCGGTTTTCTGGAGAATGTCCCCGGTACCGTCAAACAGTTCTGTGGGGAAAGGGCCTTCCCCCACCCGGGTGGTATAGGCTTTGACAATGCCGACGATCTCCTTTAAATACCCCGGACCGATGCCGGATCCGGCGGCGGCATTGCCGGCCACGGTGGACGATGATGTCACAAACGGGTAGGTGCCGTGTTCGACATCCAGATGGGTTCCCTGGGCCCCTTCAAACAACAGGGTTTTCCCGTTCTGATGTCCTGAGTGCAAAGCAATGGACACGTCGGCAATATAGGGGAGCAACCGGTCCCGGATGGCCATCACCTGGCTGATGACCTGATCGCAGGGGATGGGGGGGGTGTTGAAATAGTGTTCCAGATAAAAGTTTTTTTCTTCCAGAATCGTTTTGATTTTTTCCTTGAGTAGATCCACATTCATCAGATCACAGAACCGGATACCCCGGCGGGTGGCCTTGTCCTCATAACAGGGACCGATGCCCCGGCCTGTAGTGCCGATTTTTTTATCCCCCTTTTTTTCTTCCCTGGCTTTGTCTATGGCCTTGTGATAGGGCATGATCATATGGGCCCGGTCACTGATTTTCAGCATGTCCGGCGACACGTCGATCTCATTGGAGGACAGATAGTCGATTTCCTCGAGCAGAACAAAGGGGTCCACCACCACACCGTTGCCGATAAAGCATTTTTTGCCCTGAATGATGCCCGAGGGGATCAGGTGGCTGATAAAGGTTTTGCCGTTGACCACCATGGTGTGACCGGCATTGTTTCCACCCTGGAACCGGACCACATAGTCCGCATGCTCACTGAGCAGGTCCACGATTTTGCCTTTGCCCTCATCCCCCCACTGGGTCCCGATTATGACTGTATTTAACACGACGTACTCCTTTTGTTCTTGAAAAAATGTTTCATGAGATCTCTGGTTTGTGCTTCACAAATTCCGGATACCATTTCCGGGTGATGGTTCAACCGGGGATCTTCCGCCATCCGGTACAAAGAGCGGGCCGCCCCCCATTTGGGGTCTGCCGCACCATAGACCACCCGGTTGATCCGGGAATGGATGATCGCACCCATGCACATGATACAAGGCTCGATGGTGACATACAAGGTGGTGCCCGTCAACCGGTAATTGTTCCGGTTGCGTGCAGCCATGCGGATGGCTGTCATTTCCGCATGACAGGTCGGGTCACAGGTGGAAATCGGGGCATTGAAGCCATGCCCGATCACCCCGTGGCGACTGTCCACAATCACGGCCCCCACAGGGACCTCATCGGCAAGCCGGGCCTGCTCTGCTTGTTTGATGGCCAGCATCATGTAAAATTGATCATCCATAATTCAGGCTATACTTATATAAACCTTTTGGGGCAAGGTCAAATGGTTATTGCATATAAAAGTCTTGAAATATGAATAAATTGCTGATATAAACTTTGGGTCTTATGGGCGCCCGTAGCTCAGCTGGATAGAGTACCTGACTACGAATCAGGGGGTCGGGAGTTCGAATCTCTCCGGGCGCGCCACACACAAGGGGTTTTCAGGCTGAAAGCCTATTTTGTTTGTCCGTTATCTGTCCATTCCCGCAATTATCTGACTCAGATTTCTTCGATAATCATCTGGGGCGTATCTGCCTTGAATTTGCTTTGTTTCAGGCGGAATGCCACCTGATCATAGAAAACAGGCAGTTGCTGGGTATCCGGCACATTGAAATGAAACGCTTCCACCACGGGCCCGGCGCTGTTCTCAGCGCTCTGGAGCCGCATTTTTCTGTGGCACCGGCCGATGATCTGGGAAGACACCACGTTCAGGTGCCTGGCAAGAAACAAAGGTTCGGGATTGTTCATGCCGAAGGGCCGCAGCCGGTCCAGGTCTTGGACCAGATCCAGGCTGATGTCGGATATATCCAGTATGGCATCGATGGTCAGGGTTTTTGAGAAATCGTCCCGGGTGTAATGGGTTTGCAGATGGGTCTGAAGTCCGGTTGCCAGATCGGTCAGCCGGTCCAGAGAAAGGGTCAGGCCCGATGCCATGGCATGGCCCCCGAATTTTTCCAGCAGATGGGCATGGGCGGTCAGGGCCTTATGGATATTGATGTTGTTGATGCTCCGGCCCGATCCCACAGCCACCTCGTGATTGCAGGACAAAAGCAGCACCGGACATACATATTTTTTGGACAGTTTGGATGCGGCAATCCCCAGTACGCTGGGGTTCCAGTGTTTGTCCCACAGCATGAGCAACCGGTTTTCCAGCAGGGACGGGTTGTCATGGATGCGACGTTCAATCTGTATGATGATCTCCTGCTCGATGGTCTGGCGCTGGGCATTGAGGTCATCCAGCAGAAACGCAATTTTTTCCGCATCCGCCAAAGTTTGGCTGGTGAGCAGAGACACGCAGATGCGGGCATGGGACAGGCGGCCGGCGGCATTGATCCGGGGCACCATTTTAAAAGAGATGTCATCGGAATCCAGCCGGGTGATATCGATGCGGGCGGCTTTTGCCAGGGCCTGGATCCCGGGCCGGGCGTTTTTCTGCATCTGCCGGATCCCGGCCATGCTCAAGACCCGGTTTTCATTGATCAACGGCACCATGTCTCCGATGGTGCCCATGGCAAACAAGTCCAGAAACGGCAGGAGCCGGGGTTCAGGACAGGACTGCCAGACCCCTTTTTCCCGGAAGAATTTACGCAAACCCATGACCAGGAAAAACGCCACGCCCACGCCGGCCAGAAAAGACAGGCCCGAAGGGCAGTCCGGCTGTTTGGGGTCCAGTATGGCAACGGCCCGGGGCAGAACCGGTCCGGGCTCATGGTGGTCGGTGATGATCACATCCATGTCTTCTTTTTCAGCGGCCGCCACCGCGTCTGTGGCGCTGATGCCGCAGTCCACGGTGATGATCAGGTCCACGGCCTGGCCGGCCGCCATTTTTACATGGGCCGGCAACATGCCGTACCCTTCCTTGATGCGGTGGGGAATATACCAGGTGATCCGGTCGGTCACACAGGACAGAAATTCATGGATCAATGCCGTGGCAGTGACCCCGTCGGCATCAAAATCACCAAATATCAGAATTTTTTCCTGGTTGATGACAGCGGAATAGATCCGTTCCACGGCCTTTTGCATGTCTTTCATGGCAAACGGATCGGTGAGGCGGGAAAAATCCGGATTCAGATAAAACCGGGCCGATTCCACAGTGGTGAATCCCCGGTGCCAGATCAGGCCGGCCGTGACCGGATGGCACCCCAGTTCCTGTGAAAGCCGGCGGGCGTTGTCCGGATCGATATCCGCATATGTGACGTGTGTTTTTATTGGCATGTGATGGATTTTATATAAGGGTTGTCAAAAATTGTCAATTGCTCCGGGCCGGAAGTCTGGACCGGATTGCCCGATATTCAGGAACAAAGCCGATGGCCTGAAAAGTGTTTGAGTAATGACAAGATTTAGTGGTATACTGCTTTTTTTTTAAATAGGGAAACAACCCAATGACCCTGCAGATGCTGCACAAAGAATACCGGGTGGACAAAACCCGCATTGGATTCATTAAATTCATATTTGAGGCCTATGAAGGCATTGCCGTGGTGACCACGTTGGATGCCCGGACCGGGCATGTGCGTTTTGCCATTGCACCGGACCAGGTTGAAGAGGCATTTCAGATCATTGCGGATTTGAAAAAGGATGTTGAATTCCATGCATTATAACGGGGTTGCTCATATTCATACCATCGGATGCCAGATGAATGTGTATGATTCCGAAAAACTGGGCACAGTGTTACATGCCTTAGGGTATCAACTGACCCGGCATCCGGAACAGGCGGATATTATTGTGTGCAACACCTGCGCCATCCGTCACAAGGCAGAGGAAAAAGCGTTCAGTTTTCTGGGCCGGTTTGCCAAAGAAAAACGAAAAAATCCTCATCTCATCACGGTGATGGCCGGGTGCGTGGCCCAGCAGGAAGGAAAAAATGCGTTCCAGCGCCTGCCCCACCTGGACCTGGTGCTGGGGACCCAGGCATTTTCCCGGTTTGGCACCCATATTGAGTCATTGACATCCGGTCAGCGGCAGATCGTGGACACGGCACCGTCGGATGTCATTTTCGAGACCCTGCCCGATGACACCGCGTTTGCGGAAAACCCGGTGTCTAAATTTGTCACCATCATGCAGGGATGTGACAATTTCTGCACCTATTGCGTGGTGCCCTATGTCCGGGGCAGGGAACGAAGCCGGTCCTGGCAGTCCATTGTGGCGGAGATCAAAATACTGGCGGAAAAAGGCATCCGGGAAGTGACCCTGCTGGGCCAGAATGTCAACTCCTATGGGGCCAAGGAAAACAGCCTTTCATTTGCCGGTCTTCTGGAAAAGGTGGCGGGTGTTGACGGCATTCACCGGATCCGGTTCGCCACCTCGCACCCCAAAGACCTGTCCCACGACCTGATCCGGGCCATGGCGGATCTGGACAACGTGTGCAATCACCTGCATCTGCCTGTGCAGTCCGGTTCCAACCGGATTTTGAAAAAAATGAACCGGGGGTACACGGCAGAACTCTATCTGTCCAGAATTGATGCGTTGAGATCCGCCATTCCAGACATCGGTCTGTCCACGGATATTATCGTGGGGTTCCCGTCAGAAACTTCGGAAGAGTTTGAAGAAACCATGGCCCTGGTCAAACAGGTGGGGTTTGATTCTATTTTTGCGTTTGCCTATTCAGACCGGTCCTCCGCACCGGCGGCAAAATTTTCAGATCCCGTGGATGACACGGAAAAAATGGCCCGCCTCAACCGGTTGCTGACATGTCAAGACACCATTACCCGGAAGAAAAATGAACAGATGATCGGCCGGGTCGTCCAGGTTCTGGTGGAAGGGGTCAGTTCAAAACAGCATGACGGGTTTGTGAAAACCACGCCTCATACCCGGCAGATGACCGGCAGAAGTGGAGCCAATAAAATTGTTCATTTTCCATCCGATACCCTGGCGGCCGGCGATTTGGTGGAAATCAAAATTTTGAATGCCTATCCCCATTCCCTGTGGGGACAGCCTCTGGAGCTGTGATGCCATGAAAACCAAAACCGTGAGGATCGGCAGAAACGATCCATGTCCCTGCGGCAGTGGAAAAAAATACAAACACTGCTGTCGAAACAGTAAAAAGGAAGTATCTGTGAAAGACACCTACAAACAGCAATACAACATTATTCTAAAAACCCCGGCCCAGATCGAAGGGATCCGGCGGGCGGGCAGATTGTTGATGCAGATCATGGACGGGGTGGAAAAAATGATCCGCCCGGGCCTTGTGACCGAAGAGATCAACACCTTTGTCCACAACCAGACCCTTGCGGCCGGAGGTATTTCCGCCCCTTTGAACTACCGGGGCTTTCCCAAAAGCGTGTGTGTATCCATCAACGAAGTGATCTGTCACGGCATCCCCGGGGACCGGGCCCTGCAGGACGGGGATATCGTGAACGTGGATATCACACCCATCCTGGACGGGTATTATGCTGATGCCAGCAAAACATTTTTTGTGGGCACCCCGGGGCCGGCAGCCAGAAAAATCGTGTCTGTGGCAGCCCAGTCCCTGAAACTGGGCATGGAAGCCGTGGCCCCGGGCGCGACCTTAGGCGATGTGGGGTATGCCATCCAAAATTATGCCGAAGCCCAGGGATGTTCCGTGGTCCGGGAATTTGTGGGCCATGGGGTGGGCATTGATTTCCATGAACAGCCCCAGGTGCTGCACTTCGGATCTCCGGGAAAAGGCGTGGTTCTGGTGCCCGGCATGGTGTTCACCATCGAGCCCATGATCAATCTGGGCAAAAAAGAGCTGCATGTGCTGCCGGATAAATGGACGGCCGTGACCAATGACGGGTCATTGTCCGCCCAGTTCGAGCAGACCATTCTGGT
>JAIPDL010000145.1 GCA_021737695.1 Desulfotignum sp.
GTTTTTGCCGTTCAGCGCAGCATGCCCTTACTCCCTGTCAAACAAGGCAGAGGGTGAGACCTGCAGGAACCCCACGGCACGGGTCCAATTCCTGCTGTGAAAAACAGTTGACACATAGTTGAACAGCGGCTTATTTTAAGGGGTTGGACAAATGAACAACCCCAAGGAATCCATTGTGAAAAAAAAGATCTATGTCATATCCTGTGCCGTGCTGGCCAGAGATATTAAACAGGTAGCCCGGGAAATGGACCTGGCACTGGAAACCAAATTTCTGGAAGCCGGACTGCACGAAAATCCCCATAAACTCAACACCCAGGTTCAAGAGGCCGTGGATCAGATCGACATCAAGGGGGATGCGGACCGGATCATCATCGGGTATGGGGTCTGTGGCAAAGGCACGGTGGGACTGAATTCCCGGAATGTCACCCTGGTGATTCCCAAAGTCCACGACTGTATCTCTTTGTTTCTAGGAGGAGATGCCGCTTATCAGGCACAGTTCAAAAAATATCCCGGTACCTATTATCTGTCTGCCGGCTGGTGTGAGGAAAAAGCAGAGCCCGTATCCCGGCGCCGGGGCCGGGCCTGGTTCGGCAACCGCCAACTGGTGTATGAAGATGTGAAAAACACCCATGGCCGGGCAGCGGCCGACCAGACCTTTGCGTTTCTCAACTCCTGGCAGAAAAACTACCAGCGGGCCGCATTCATCGAAACCCGGTCCGGTCAGGCCGCCAGATACGAGCAGATGGCAAAGGATATGGCCGATGAATATGGATGGCGGTTTGAACGGATCAAAGGAGACCAGGGCCTGATCCACCAGATGCTGACGGCCACCCAATCCACCTCCGGGATTCTGGTGGTCCCTCCCGGCCATACCATTGCGTTTGACCCGGTGGGATCCACGCTCACTGCCAGTCCCGTGTGGGACCCGGATGCGGGCGGTGCTGCACCGGAAACCGACTGTGTGGTCCCGTCCGACCGTCCGGACACGGACCTGGGTCTGAAAATCCAAACCGGCCTGGGCATCGATGCCGGCGGCACTTACACAGATGCCGTGGTATATGACCTGGAAAACAGTTCCACCCGGTGCAAGGCCAAGGCGTTGACCACCAAGTGGGATTTCACCCTGGGCATCGAAAATGCGCTCACCCTGCTGGACCCGGATCACCTGGCTTCTGTGGAACTGGTGGCATTGTCCACCACCCTGGCCACCAACGCCATTGTGGAAAACGAGGGCCAGGTCGTGGGCATGATCCTGATGCCGCCTCCGGGCCTGGATGAACACACCATTGCCTATTCCCCCAAAGCCGTGATCACAGGCAGGCTGGACATTTCCGGCCGGGAAAACACCCCCGTGGATCCGGACCAGATCCGGCAGATCGCCCATGACATGATCCGCCGTCAGAACGTGACCGCCTTTGCCGTGTCCGGCTATGCCGGGGCTGTGAACCCGGCCCATGAACTGGCCGTGAAACAAATCCTCCAGGATCACACCGGTCTGTTTGTCAGCTGCGGCCATGAACTGTCCGACACCCTGAATTTTGAGACCCGGGCCGTCACGGCCATGCTCAACGCCCGGATCATCCCCCGGCTCAAACACCTGCTGGCCGACCTGGAACAGGTCCTGGACCGGTTTGATATTGCCGCCCCCATTGTGGTGGTCAAAGGGGACGGCACCCTCATGGATGCGGCCATGGCCAAAACACGGCCCGTGGAAACCATTTTGTCGGGACCGGCTGCGTCTGTGGCCGGGGCCCGGCACCTGACCGGCAGAACCGATGCCCTGGTGGTGGACATGGGCGGCACCACCACAGACACGGCTGCCTTGAAAAACAACCGGGTCCGCCTCAATGACAAAGGCTCCAAAGTCGGGGGCCGCCGCACCCATGTCCAGGCGTTGGACATCCGCACCACGGGATTGGGGGGGGATTCCTTGATCGCTTTTGAAAAAGGGGAATTCTCCATCGGGCCAGGCCGGGTGGCCCCCATTGCCTGGCTGGCCGACCACCGGCCCGGAACGGATGCGGCCCTGGATTTTATCAAACACAACCTGAACCGGTTCACCACTGCCACAAAAAAAATGCAGGTCATCACTGCCACCGGATCAGTGAACCTGTCCCATCTCTCCGCCATGGAAGCAACGGTGATGTCACTGGTGTCTCAGCGGCCCTATTCCATTGAAGAGCTGGTCACCCACACCGGGGTCCTCACGGATGCCGGGTTACCCCTGGCCCGGCTGGAGGAACGCTTTGCCATCCAGCGGTGCGGCCTGACCTTTACAGATCTGCTGCATATCCAGAAAAAATTCACCCGGTGGAACCGGAAAGCGGCAAAAACATATGGTGGATTCATGGCTTTTCTGGCCGGCATGGACATGGAAAAGATGATCCATCTGCTCATGGAAAAAGGAATCCGGGGCCTGACCCTGGAGCTGCTCAAACGGCAGTTGGATGATGAGATCGATCCGGATGGATTGACTTCCTGCCCCGTGTGCCAGGCATTGATCGACAACCTCATGGCCGGCGGCAGCCCGGATTTTCAGGTGCGCATCGATCTGAAGCGGCCCGTGATCGGCATCGGCGCCCCCATCACGTTTTTTCTGCCCGATGCAGCCCGGACCCTGGGTGCAAAAGCAATACTGCCGACAGACGCGGATGTGGCCAATGCCATCGGTGCCATCACCTCGGATGTGATGGTGCACCGGCAGATCCGCATCACCCCGGGCCACCAGGGCGGATTCATGGTGGAAGGGATTTCCGGGACCCGTCAGTTCAAGGATTTTGACGCAGCCGATGCCTTTGCCAGAGACACCCTGGTAGAGAAAGTCCGGGATTCAGGCCGGGCCGCCGGCACCTCCTGCCGGACCGTGACCCTGTCCATCAAAGACACTGCCCCGAAAACCGCATCCGGTGATCCCATCTTCATGGAGCGGGTGATCCAGGCCACCCTCGCGGGCCGGCCGGACCGGGTGATCCAAAAAGCGATCCCGGCATGAGGTCCGGGCCCGGGAAAAGCCGGGACAGTTACAGCCGAACCATTATAGCAGCCTGTTTCAGTGTCCAGGCGGTCGGGATCGGTACTTATATCTCTTTTGGGGTATTTTTCAATCCTTTGATGGATGCGTTTGGCTGGTCCCGGGCCGCCATTTCCGGGGCTTCATCCACTGCGTTTTTCTTTGCCGGTCTGTTCGGCATCCTGGTGGGCCGGCTCAACGACCGGTTCGGGCCCCGGATGATCATGCGTGTCGCCGCCGTCTTTTTAGGCCTGGGGTTCGCCCTGATGTCCCAGGTCGCCACATTGCTCCAGTTGTACCTGGTGTTCGGCCTGGTGTTCGGCATTGGATTGTCTGCCGTGGATGTCATTGCTTTGAGCACTATTGCCCGGTGGTTTGCGTTGAACCGGGGAAAAATGACGGGCATCGTCAAGGTGGGCACGGGTGCCGGCCAGTTCACTGTTCCGATCCTGGCCAGTCTGCTCATTGCCGCCACCGGATTTCAGACCGCCTTTATTATCCTGGGCATCTGCGCTTTTGCCCTGCTCATGATCATTGCCCGATTTCTGTACCGGGATCCGGATATATACGATGCCGGTCAAACCGGACCGGCCGTTCCGGTTCCCACGTTTTCAGATCCCGTGCTCCGGCCTCGCCAGACCGCCGGCATTGACTATTCACAGGCCCTGAAATCTCCAAAACTGTGGCTCCTGTGCCTGTCCAATCTGCTGGTGGTGTTCTGCCTGATGAGCATCATGCTCCATATTGTCCCTTATGCCAGGGACATGGGCATCTCTCCCCATTGGGCTGCCGGGATCCTGGCCACCATCGGGGCCGTGTCCATGGCCGGGCGGTTTGCCGGAGGCCTGCTCATCGACCGCACCGGCAGCAAGCGCATCATGGTGATCAGTTTTATTCTGCTCCTCACGGCCCTGATCTGGCTGACCCGGGCCGATACCCTGTGGGAGCTGTATGCCTTCGCCTTTATTTACGGCATTGCCCACGGCGGATTTTTCACGGCCATCTCCCCCATTGTGGCGGAGCTGTTCGGCATCCGGTCCCACGGCGGCCTGTTCGGCATTGTGGTGTGCTTCGGTACCACGGGCGGGGCCCTGGGGCCTTTTGTCACCGGCCTGATGTTCGACCGGTTCTTGAACTACACGGCCGCATTTACCGCTTTGATACTGATTGCCGCGGTGGCCTTTGTCCTGATGCTGTGCCTGAAAACCGGGGGCAGTCGCTGAATGCTGACCCTGAATGAACCGACCCCGTCAATCCAGAAACGCATTCACATTATTGAAAACCCGCCGGACATCTTTTGGCAGGCGGGGGCCCGTGCAGCGCCTCAGGGTATCTCCCCTTTGATGGGCCGTTAATACGGTATCGATCTCTTCCAGGGGCATGACCAGGTTTTTTTTCAGGGCGCGTAAAAACAGCATGCCAGTCAAAAAAACTAAAGATGCCATGAAAACAACCCCCCAGGCACCGGCATTCCCCAGCTGACGGGCTTTTTTATCGGCTCTCACCATGGCTTGTCTGTTTATTTCACCCAGCCGGAGAATCGCCTCCACAGTGCGGGTCTTGGCTGCTGCATCTTTTTTGAACGCCCCGGAATAATCCTGGTCAATGGCATCCAGTGCCGCAGGTTCATCTTTTTCTGTAATATTGTTCTGGGCATTCTTCAAGGCCGCGGCAAACGATGCCTGTAACCGGGTGATATCCATTTCAGGGTTGTCCGCCATTGCCAGGGAGGCCAGCATTGTCTCACATGCCTGAAGAGACCGCTCATTCTGTTCTATGATCACCTCGATGGCCGGGGCCATCCGGATAAACACCCAGATAGACCCGAATGCCATCAACAGGTTCAATCCGATCAGAATCCATGCCCCCAGCCTGACAGTCATTGCAAGCCGCATGTCATACTCCTTTAATGAGTTTGGGAATGGCGGATTCACTGGAAACAATGATGAGATTGTCATCTTTTTGCAGCGGGTCCTTTGGCTGGGGCTGATGAATTTTTCCCCGGGAACCTCTTCGGATGCCCACCACCATGATGCCGAAGCGTTTGGGCAGGGCCAGGTCGACCAGGGTTTTGCCCACCATGGACGGCTGGATGCAGATCTCGGTTAAGTGCAGGTCTTCCCCCAGATTGGTGTCGGCAATGACATGCCGGTACAGCAGCCGGTTGGCAAACCGCTTTCCAAATTCCTGTTCCGGATTGACAATCTGGTGGGCCCCCACCAGTTTCAAAATCCGCTGATGCATTTTGTCATTGGCCCGGGAAATGACCAGCGGGGCTCCCATCTGTCTGAGCAGTACCGTACAGATAATGGAAGCTTCCTTGGAATCATCCCCGATGGCGCAGACAGCGGAATCCCTTTTTCCCGGTTCAAGTCCTGCCAGCTCCGTTTCATCCGTGGCATCCAGCACAATGGCCTCGGTAACAAAGTCAGCTGCTTCTTCCACCAGCGCTTTATTGATATCCACGGCCAGTACCTCGGCACCTCTTTCCGACAGGGTCCGGGCAAGGGACATTCCAAAATGGCCGAGTCCGATGATCAGAATTTGCTGGGACATGGCATGGTTCCTTTTTTTAAGTCAAAAAAATTTTGGCATCCGGGCATCGTGATGATGACGAAGCCTGGGGGGCGCTTAGCAGCATGAACAAGGTCACCGGACCGATACGTCCGCAGAACATGGCAATGATGATGATAATTTTTCCGATCTCATCCAGAAGCCCGGTGGCGCCGGTGGAAAGACCCACCGTGCCCAGGGCTGAAGTGGCTTCAAAAATAAGATCTTTCACCCGTATCTGGGGCTGGGTCACCTCCAGCATCAACACCACACCAAACCACAGCAAAAGACCGGCCCCAACAATGGTCACCGCCCGGAAGACAGTGACGGCACGGATCCGTCTGTTCTGCAGGACCACCTCCCTGCGGTTGGTGATATTGGCAAAAAAGGTCATGGCCAGGATACCGATGGTGGTGGTTTTTACCCCGCCGGCCGTTCCGCCCGGGCTGCCGCCGATGAACATGAAAACAAGCATGAGCAGAAAAGTGGGATGGGCAATGCCGGCAATATCCAGAGAATTGAACCCGGCGGTGCGCAACGTGACGGATTGAAACCAGGCATTCTGGATTTTATCTGAAAATGACAACCCTGCCAGAACCCCCCCCCATTCAAAGGCCATGATGAACACCGTGCCCAGAAAAAGCAGCACAATACTGGCGATCAAAGCGATGCGGGCCGGGATCGGCACCTGCCGGCCGGCCAGCCATTTCGGGATCACCAGAGTGGTGGCCGGTGCCATACCCCCGAAAATAATCAGGGTTGCCACGATATGCAGTACCGCAGGTGTGGTGTGCCAGGACATCAGGCTGTCGCTCTGAAGAGCGAACCCGGCGTTGCAGAACGCGGACACGGCCGTAAAAATGCCCCGCCACACCGCCTGGGAACCCGTATCACCGGCCGTATAAAACATAAAGGTCAGCAAAACCGCCCCCAGGCTCTCGGCAGCAAAGGTAAACTTAAGGATGGTAACCAGTGAATGCACCAGGTCTTTGTGATTGGTATCCGCCATGGAGGCCAGCACCCGTTCATGGGTAAGACTGAGCCGCCTGCCCATGGTGTGCAGCCCAACCGTGGTGATACCCATGATGCCCAGCCCCCCCAGCTGGATCAGAACCAGGATAAAAAACTGGCCGTATTCGGTAAAATCATTGGGGGTATCCAAAACGATCAACCCCGTGACACAGACCGCACTCACTGCCGTAAAAGCCGCATCCACAAATCCGACGGTCCTGTCTTGTGCTGCTATCGGAAGCAGCAGCAGTAAGGTTCCCATGGCACACAGCCCCAGAAAGGTCACCACCAGGACCCGGGCCGGATGGCTGAGAAAAATGTCCCAGACCGGTTTCTGGGTCTCAACCCGTGTTTTCCGGATGAAAGGTCCCTGAATCTCAAAGTCCGCCAGCATGAATATGATGCTGATCAGTAAAACCGTTGCAGCCAATGCGAAATATGGACTGGTCATGATATGGGGCCATGCAGAGATATACCCTCCCAAAGCCCCTGCCACTCCCAGAAATTTGCCGGCAATGGGTTTGCAAAACAGTGTCAGTGCACATGAGAATATAAAGATTGACGCTGCCCCGGTAAATATCAGCCGCCAGAATGGGACTGTGCTGATATGACCGGTTTCGGCAAACAAGACAAGCACCGGCAGAAACGACATGGCCAGTATAAAGGCTTGCATGCTGATCCGCGTCATGGATGTGCGTGTCATCATCTGTGCTTCTCAGTGATGCGGGGGCCGAACCGCAAGATCC
>JAIPDL010000146.1 GCA_021737695.1 Desulfotignum sp.
AGGAATTCAAACGGGCCTTAAATCAGATTCAAACCCAGGGGCATCGGTGCAAAGGCATCACCCATAAACTGCTCAGCTTTGCCAGAAAAACCGATTCCCGGGTGGAAACCCTTCAGATCAACGAGTTTGTGACGGAAGTAGTGGATCTGTTGTCCCAGAAATTCAAATATGCCAATATCAATGTGGATGTTCAGCTGCATCCGGAACTGCCGACCATTCAGGCGTCTGCCACGGAAATTCAGCAGGTGCTCATGAACATATTGCAAAACGCCGTATATGCCATGGAAAAAACCGGAGGCAAAATTATCATCATGACCGGGATGGATGACCAGAATCTTTCAGTGTCAATCAAAGATACCGGCCCCGGGATTCCTTCGGATAATCTGGCAAGAATATTTGATCCGTTTTTCACCACCCGGCCTGTGGGCAAGGGGACCGGTCTGGGCCTTTCCATCTGCTATGGGATCATCAACAAAATGGGGGGGCGGATCGATGTGGAAAGCAAAGTGGATGAGGGAACAATTTTTACTATCGTGCTGCCGTTGGACAACCCAGCACCCAAAGTTAAGGAGAATATATAACCATGGCCATTGCAAACATTTTACTTGTAGATGATGAAGTCCCGTTCGTTGACACCATGATCAAACGCCTGACCAAACGGAACATGGATGTTCTGCCGGCATACGGCGGTGAAGAAGCGTTGAAAAAACTGGCGGAAAACAAACGGGTGGAAGTGGTGATTCTGGATGTCAAGATGCCGGGTATGGACGGCATCGAGACCCTCAAGGAGATCAAAAAAGCATTTCCATTGGTGGAAGTGATCATGCTCACGGGGCATGCAACGGTTGAATCCGCCATCGATGGGATGAAACTGGGGGCGTTTGATTACCTGATGAAACCCAGTGACATTGATGTTCTGGTGGAGAAAGTAACGGACGCGGCCGCAGCAAAGCGCCGGCATGAAGAAAAAATCATCGAAGCACAAATGCGGAAAATTACCACCCGGGGTCGCTGATTATCACTGCAACCCATTGACCGCGCAATTTTAAAGCCTGCTCCCATCCGGCTTACCTGAATGCTGTATGCCGGATGGGGGCAGGGTTTTATTTTTCAGATCCTGGTTTTTGTTGGAACGCTTCCTGGATTTTATCGACCAGCGTATCGAGTTCACAAGGCTTCATGAGATAGTCAAATGCGCCCAAAGCAAGACCCTGGTCACAGGCAGTGGCCGAGCCGTGTCCAGTGAGCATGATCACCTGGAGGGTGGGGTCCACCTGTTTGGCGATTTTCAGCACCTCGATGCCGTCCATGTCCGGCATTTTAAGGTCCAGAACCGCCACATCAAATGGCTGGGTGCGTAACACCAGCAACGCCTCCGGGCTGGTGTACGCCTTTGTAACGTCAAACCCCCGTTTGCCGAGCCGGTTGGCAAGAACATCTGCGTAAGCGGTTTCATCATCCACCAGCAGGACCCGGATTTTGTCCATGGGATGGGTGTCTGGTCTGTTTTTGGATTCTGTGTGTTCTTCTGTCATTTCTGAAACAAATCTGCCTTATTTTTTAACGGGTAAAGTAATGGTGAATGTGGTGCCTTTGTTGACTTCGCTTTCCACGGAAATCAATCCCCCCAGACCGGTGATAATCCCCCAGGAAACATACAGGCCCATACCTGTGCCCTGATCCGCCTCTTTGGTGGTGAAAAAAGGTTCGAAAATCCGGGAAATATTTTCCTTTGAAATGCCGCAACCCGTGTCCTTGACAATGATTTTTGCTTCTTCCATAGCAGCGTTCAGGCGGACAATTATCCGCCCGCCTTCTTCCGTGGCCTGTATGGAATTGGACAGCAGATTGAGCAGCACCTGAAGCAGCTGTAAAGAATCGGTCCAGGCAGATAGACGGGGTTCTTTGGTTTCCAGGTGGATAACGATGTTTTTGAGGGCCGCCTCGGGTTCAACCAGGGTGATGGCTTCTTCAGACAGTTTTTTGAGGTCCACCTCCACAAAGGTGGAAGGATCCGCCATTTCCGTTGTCTGGGTTTTAACGGCCTGGAGCAGCTGCTGGGTGATCTTTCCCGCCCGTTTGACGGCTTTGTTGATACGTTCCAGCCCTTTATTGAAATCATCCCTGCGGGGTATGCCCTGCATGTCCGGTTTTTCCAGAATCTGCTGAAGCCATCCGGCCGAGTCCTGGATTACGGCCAAAGGGTTGTTGATTTCATGGGCCACGCCGCTGGCCATGGTGCCTAAAGCCACCAGCCGTTCCGCCACCACCATCTGCTGCTGGACCTGTTCCTTGAACGCCCGGGCCTCCTTTTCAGCCAGTATCCGCTGAATTTTGTGGAAGGCCTGCTTGATTTTACGAACCAGATGCTCCAGTTCAATGGGTTTGCTCAGATAATCAAAGGCACCTGATTTGATTCCTTCCACGCCGCCGTGGATGTCTGCATGGCCGGTCAGCATGATCACCTCAAGCAGGTCGTATTTTTCCTTGATCTGTTTGAGACATTCAATGCCGTCCATGCCCGGCATTTTGACATCCATGATAACGACATCCACTGGTGCGTCTTCCAGCATCTGGAGCGCTTTTTCCCCCCGGTCTGCTTCCCGGACTTCGATGCCCCGCCGTTTCAGGCGTTTGGCAATAATCTGCCGAAAGTCATTCTCATCATCCACCAGCAGAATGTGGATATCTTCGGTCACGTCGGGTTGATCCACCATAGACCTCTTTTTATGTTCATATTTTGCTCTGGCGCAGCAGTATGGCTGCCTCGGCCTTCTGAATCCGTTCCATCTGTTCTTTTCTGCGTTCTTTTGCCTTGGTGAGTTTTTCCGTCAATTCCTTGAAATCCGCCGGTTTGAGCAGAAAATCAAACGCGCCCAGCTTCATGCCTTCAACTGCCGACTGAATGGTACCGTGTCCGGTGAGCAGGATCACTTCCACCAGCGGATGGCGTTTCTTGATTTGTTTCAGGGTTTCAATGCCGTCCATGCCCGGCATTTTGACATCCAGAATGATGACATCCACCTGGATTTTTTCCAGGGTGTCCAGACATTCCTGACCGTTATAAGCGGCGATGACGTTTTCCTCGTTTTCCTTGAGACGTAAACTCAACATTTCAACAAAATCTTTTTCATCATCAACCAGCATGATTTTACTTGTTGTTTTAAACACGGTAATCTCCTGTTCCTGAATTGTTGGATAGTTAACCATTCATCCGGGCAGGATGGTCATTATCATACCCTGCCCGGGAATGGATAGAAAGTTTTTTGTTAAAAAAAATGATGGCAGATATTTTTGTTCATGTTATTTGACAAACCCGATCAAAGGCCAGTATATCAGCATGCTTGCCACACAAACCACCAGCAGGAGCAGACACCAGGGCACGGCCACTTTGATGAAGTCTTTCTGGGAAAAATACCCCGTGCTGTAAGCGATAATGGTGGGCGGACATCCGATGACCAGCATGATAAACGAGGTGGTCATGGGGGCCATCATGGCAACGGACTGGGGCGACATGTCCATCATTTCCGCCATGGGCAGGGTAATGGGCAGCATCAACGCCACAGCCGCGGAGTTGGACATCAGGCTGGACAGAAACGAGCCGAAAAATCCCATGCCGTAATACACCACCACCATGGGTTTTCCTTCCAGAAGGGGCAGGCATACCTCTGCCAGGTAACGGCCGGCCCCGCTGTCCAGCATGGCCACCCCCAAAGAGACCCCGGCCCCGAACACGATCCAGGATTCCCAGGGAAACTTGTCACAGATGGTTCTGAAGGTGATCCAGCCGGGGCCGCAGAATCCCAGAATGGCAAAGGCGGCCGGTACACTGTAATGCCAGCCCGTCAGATCCCCCATGAACCAGAGGATGAAGGTGAAAACAAACACCACCAGCACACCGGTTTCCGCTGTTTTCATGGGACCCGGGTCTGCCAGCTCCACGCCTTCCAGCTCTTTTTCTTTGGGCCGGATCAATACCCATAAAATGGCCCAGGTGGCCACGGCCGTGAGAATACAGATGGGAAACTGAATAATGATGTATTTCAAAAATCCGATGGTCAGGGTCCCTTCACTGAATTTGTTCAGAATTTCCAGGGCCAGAGGGTTGCGCCCGCCGCCCAGCAGGGTGCCGAATCCACCAGCTGAAGAGGCCAGAGGGATCAGGAGCATGAAAAACAGGGGCAGCCGGTGTCCCTGGCCCGGCTGCATGCCCATGCTCATGAATACAGGTACGAACGCAAACACCATGATCACGGTGATGGTGGCATCATGGAACACGGTGGAGGTCAGGGTGCAGCCGATGGCCAGGATCAGGCTCAGGCGCTTGACCCGGGTACCCGCGAACTTGAGCAGGTTGTACATGATGCGGTTGGCCAGTCCCACTTCATTGAGTACCACCCCGAACATGATGATCATGAGCACGAACATGACGGCCGGACTGGCAAAAGGGGCCCACGCGGACTGGGCCGGCTGGATTTTGAGAAAAATCAGGCCGGCCCCGGATAACAGGGCCGTGGCCCCGATGGGAACGGCCTCACTGACCCATAAAAAAACCACCACGGCCAGCAGCCCCAGAAGGCGCTGTCCTTCCGGGGTCAGGTTTTCCGGCCGGGGCAGCAGCATGACTCCAATCCCTAAGACCAGCGCCACAGCCACTTTAATTATAATGGACCGGAGGGTTGCAGGTTCCTTAACATTTTCAATGTCAGCCATAGTATGGGTTTTCCTTTATATTTTGGTTATTCAATGTCAATTCTGACGGGTTTTTACAGCCATGTTGAACAAACAATCAAAGCAAACACTATTTTTACAGCTGATCCTTTTGGGATTTCTGGATGGTAAAACACCGGGTGGTTTTCCGGTTCGTTATATAAATCCGATCAGTGGCCAGTATATCAGCATACTGATCACACAGACCACCAGGAGAACCAGGCACCAGGGGATGGCAATTTTCATGAAATCCACCTGGGAAAAATATCCTGTGCTGTAGGCAATGATGGTGGGCGGACACCCGATGACCAGCATGATGAACGAGGTGGTCATGGGTGCCATCATGGCCACGGATTTCGGAGACATCTCCATCAGCTCCGCCATGGGCAGGGTGATGGGCAGCATCAATGCCACGGCCGCCGAGTTGGACATCAGGCTGGACAGAAACGACCCGAAAAAGCTCATGCCGTAATACACCACAAATTCCGGCTTGCCGTCCAGAAGGGGCAGGCATACCTCTGCCAGGTAACGGCCGGCCCCGCTGTCCAGCATGGCCACTCCCAAAGAAACCCCGGCCCCGAATACGATCCAGGATTCCCAGGGAAACTTGTCACAGATGGTTCTGAAAGAGATCCATCCGGGTCCGCAGAATCCCAGGATGGCAAAGGCGGCCGGGACACTGTAGTGCCATCCCGTCAGGTCTCCCATAAACCAGAGCACAAAGGTGAAGATAAAAATCACCAGAACACCGATTTCCGCCCCTTTCATGGGGCCGGGATCTGCCAGCTCCACCCCTTCCAGCTCTTTTTCCTCAGGCCTGAGCAGCATCCATAACACGGCCCAGGTGGCCACGGCCGTCACCACACAGATGGGAAACTGGATAAAAATGTATTCCAGAAACCCTACGGATATGGTGCCGCCGCTGAATTTGTTCAGCACTTCCAAAGCCAGGGGGTTTCGCCCGCCGCCCAGCAGGGTGCCGAATCCGCCGGCAGAGGCTGACAAAGGGATCAGGAGCATGAAAAACATGGGCAGGCGGTGTCCCTGGCCCGGTTTCAGCCCCATGCTCATGAACACGGGGACAAAGGCAAATACCATGATCACGGTGATGGTGGCGTCATGGAACACGGATGAGGTGATGGTGCACCCGACGGCCAGAATCAGGCTCAGCCGTTTGATCCGGGTGCCCGCGAACTTGAGCAGATTGTACATGATGCGGTTGGCCAGCCCCACTTCATTGAGCACCACCCCGAACATGATGATCATGAGCACGAACATGACGGCCGGGCTGGCAAAGGGGGCCCAGGCCGCCTGGGCCGGCTGGATGTTCAAAAAAATCAGTCCGGCCCCGGCCAGCAGGGCCGTAGCCCCGATGGGGACTGCTTCGCTCACCCACAGAAAAACGACAAAGGTCAACAACGCCAGAAGCCGATGGCCTTCCGGGGTCAGGGTTTCCGGCCGGGGCAGCAGCAGGACTAAAATACCTAAGGCCAAAGAAATGACAAATTTTATAATGATCGACTTGGTGGTTGCCGGTTCTTTCAGAGATTCAACGTCAGCCATAACACAATTACTCCAAACACGTTTTTAGGATTATCGTTCATGTTATCATGATGAAACGATCCTTTAGATTAAAATGATCACATATTTTAAATACTGGACTGTTTGAATGCTTCGGCCAGCCGGATTTTTTCCTCTATTTCCAGGTGCCGGGCAAAGGCCTGTTCCGCTTTTGCAATCAAATCTTCCACACTGGTGGGTTTCTGAAGGTAATCCGTGGCCCCGGATTTCAATCCCTCCACGGCCGAGTCTGCCGTGGCATGACCCGTGAGCATGATCACCTCGATTCTGGGATACTGTTGTTTGATTTTTTTCAGGGTTTTTACCCCGTCCATGCCCGGCATTTTGACATCCAGGATTATGACATGCACCAGTTCCTGTGCCAGTTTTTCAAGACATTCTTCACCACTGACCGCAGTGATCACATCATAGCCTTTTTTGCGGATCATTTTGCCGGTGGTCTGAAGAAACCGTTCTTCATCATCCACCAGCATGAGCCGCATTTTGATCATGGTTACCATTTTGATCTCCTTTGATTTATAAACGTCTCTTTCAGTTGTTGATCATCCGCCCCCATTCATATGTGAATGACCGGATGAATATATTTTTAATTGGTATTTACTCCTTTTGAACGGGGCATTGTTTGACCCTGTTCAAGAGTGAATTCTTTTTTTATCAGTTCCTTTATGTCCTGTAAAACGGTTTCGGCGCATCGGTTCGTGAACAGTTACACGGGTGTATCAATTTTAAATTGCATTTCAAATATTTTGAGTTTTGCAACTTTTATACCGGTAAGCAGTTGAGTGCGGTTGTTCGTGATTTCGTTTTATTGATGAACCGGTAATACAGCAATATCCGGTTTTCAAAGGGCTCTGAAGCCTGGCCGATTCTTCCGGCCTGTTTTGAAAAAATTTATCAATGCGTAAAAATAACTGACATCCGACCCGGGCATATTCCCATGAACCGGCCTGTTTTACAGGCAGATACCGGGTAAAAATGAAATGGCATGTTAATTGC
>JAIPDL010000147.1 GCA_021737695.1 Desulfotignum sp.
ATTACCTGTTAACCAGACTTGATTTTCTCCGGGGCGGGATATCGCCGCTGATCAGAGACAAATACCAGGAAAATATTATCAGAAAGTTATCATGAAGTTAAATAAAACCGACAAAGAAGGGGTGTTTAAAAATATATTCATCGCCTACTTCATTTTGCTGTTCCATGTGGTGCTGCTGGCAGGCATTGCCATCTTTGTGGTCCTGATCAAGGGATTTTTTGAGTATCTGCCCTGGATCATGGCAGGTGCCGGCCTGCTGGTGGCCCTTTGCGTATGGCTTGTGATCCGCCAGATGCGTAAAAATTCCGCACAGATTCAGGATATTCTGTCCAATGAGCAGTTGAATCATCGAAATGTGGAAATCAGTTTCATGGGCGGTCTGGCATCTTTTAAAGTCCAGTCCAATGCGGAAGACACCCGCCGTCTTTTGACGTATCCTGAGCCGGACAATCTTTCTCCGGATACCCGTTTGATTGAAACAGACACGGACAAGGCAGAACGCAAAATGAATCAGCTCAATGCATTGTACGAAAAAGACCTGATCACCAAAGAGGAATTTGATCAAGCAAGACAATCCATTATCCAGGGATAAGGAAACGCGTATGAAAAAAATCAGACTCGCCCTGCTGGCCGGCGGCATCTCTTCGGAACGCTCCGTGTCGTTGAACAGCGGCAACCAGGTATTTGAAGCACTGGACAAGGATAAATATGACATTCTGCGGTATGATCCTAAAACCGATCTCAAACAGCTGGTCATGGATGCCCCTGACATCGATGCGGCCCTGATCATTCTCCACGGCCCGTTCGGAGAAGACGGCACGGTCCAGGGCCTGCTGGATCTGCTGGACATCCCCTACCAGGGAGCCGGGGTGCTGGGATCAGCCGTGGCCATGAACAAGCTGCTGTCCAAGCGCCTGTATCAGAAAGCGGATATCCCCACCCCGGATTTTTGCTCCCTGACGTCCAGGGATGCCGTGGACATTCCCCAACTGATCCGGGACTTAGGCCTGCCCCTGGTGGTGAAGCCCGCCTGTGCCGGATCCAGCGTGGGCATGACCATTGTCAAAAAAGAAACGGACATGGACCGGGCCATTCAGGAAGGATTTGCCCATGATGACACCCTGATTGTCGAAGCCTATGTCAAAGGCCTCGAGCTGACCTGCGGGGTCCTGGGCAATGACGATCCGACCGCCCTGCCCGTGATTGAAATCATTCCCGGCCAGGGCCATGAATATTTTGATTTCAACGCCAAATATGTGGCCGGCGAGACCGAAGAGATCTGCCCGGCCCGCATTGATGCCGATCTCACCCGCCGGGTCCAGGAACTGGCGGTCCGATCCCACCAGGCCCTTTTTCTCAAAGGCTATTCCCGCACGGATATGATGCTTGCCGGCAATGACCTGTTTGTCCTGGAAACCAACACCATCCCCGGCATGACGGCCACCAGCCTGTATCCCCAGTCAGCGGCCGTAGCCGGATATTCGTTTTCCCGACTGCTGGACACACTGATTCAACTGGCCATGGAAGAACACAAAAATAAAACCAAAAGGAGAGGTCAATGAAAATACTTGTCATAGGCGGCGGCGGCCGCGAACACACCCTGGTATGGAAAATCAGCCAGAGCCCCGTGGTTGAAAAAATTTTTTGCGCCCCCGGCAATGCCGGCACCCGGGATCTGGCGGAACCCGTTCCCATCGATGCCGAAGATATCCAGGCCCTGGCTGAATTTGCCGAAAAAAATGAGATCGATCTGACCGTGGTCGGACCGGAAGGCCCCCTGGTGAAAGGAATTGCCGATGCGTTCGAGGCAAAAGGCCTGGCCGTGTTCGGTCCCAGCAAAGCCGCAGCTCAGCTGGAAGGCAGCAAAGTGTTTTCTAAAAACCACATGAACAAGTACAACATCCCCTGTGCCAGAGGAAAGGCGTTTACCGACCCTGCCAAGGCCAGGGCCTATGCCCGGTTTCTGGGCGCCCCCTGCGTGGTCAAGGCCGACGGCTTGGCCGCCGGTAAAGGGGTGATCATCTGTGACACCCTGGAACAGGCGGATCAGGCCATCGAGGAGATGATCACGGAAAACCGGTTCGGAGATGCCGGTGCCACAGTGGTGGTGGAAGAGTGTCTGAAGGGTGAGGAAGCCTCGTTTATCGCGCTGACCGACGGCAAAACCGTGCTGCCGCTGCCCGAATCCCAGGACCACAAACGGGCCCTGGACAATGACGAAGGCCCCAACACCGGCGGCATGGGTGCATATTCTCCGGCCCCGGTTCTGGATCACATGCTGCGCACCAAAGCCATGAAAGAGGTGATGATTCCGGCGGTCCAGGGTATGGCAAAGGAAGGCACCCCGTTCAAGGGTGTGCTCTATGCCGGACTCATGGTGGACAAAGACAAGATCAAGGTCCTGGAATTCAACACCCGGCTGGGGGACCCGGAAACCCAGCCCATTCTCATGCGCCTGAAAAATGATCTGGTGCCGCTGATGGAAGCCTGCTGCAACGGGACCCTGCACCAGCATGCTGTGGAAATCGACCCCCGGGCCGCTGTATGCGTGGTGGTGTCTGCGGGCGGATATCCCGGGGCTTATGAAAAAGGCCATGCCATATCCGGCCTGGATGTGGCCAATGAGATCAAAGACACCATGGTGTTTCATGCCGGCACGGCCATGGACGGCAATTCAGTGGTCACCTCCGGGGGCCGGGTTTTAGGGGTCACCAGCCTGGGCGACACGGTTCAGCAGGCCATTGACACGGCCTATACGGCCTGTGAAAAAATTTCTTTTACCCGTCATTTTTATCGCAAAGATATTGGTGCCAAAGCCGTGAAACGGCTGTCCATCCCGCCCAAAGTCGGGGTGATCATGGGATCGGATTCCGATTTTGGTGTCATGGAAAAAGCCCTGGTCATTTTAAAGCAGTTTGATATTCCCTATTACGTAACCGTGGCTTCGGCCCACCGAACCCCGGACCAGGCAGCCCGGCTGGCATCCCAAGCAAAAGAAGACGGGGTCCAGGTCCTGATCTGCGGGGCTGGACATGCGGCCCATCTGGCCGGTGTGATCGCGGCCCACACCACCTTGCCCGTGCTGGGAGTGCCCATTGATTCCTCGGCCCTCCAGGGGCTGGACGCATTGCTGGCCACCGTGCAGATGCCACCGGGCATTCCCGTGTCCACCATGGCCATCGGCAAATCCGGCGCCCATAATGCCGGCATTTTCGCGGCCCAGATCATCGGGCTGTCCGATCGGGCCGTGGCGGAAAAACTGATTGCATTCAAAAAAGACATGGCTGCCAAAGTGCAGAAAAAGGCCGCATCCTTTGCCTGACACATCCAGGCCGGGGCCTGAAGCCCGGCTGAAAAAACCGCTGCGGGTGATCCGGATCAATCCGGATCACCCGGCACCCCAAACCATTCACCAGGCTGCGGCATTGATCCAAAATCAGGGCGTGGTGGTTTTTCCCACCCAGTGCTTGTATGGTCTGGCTGCAGATGCCCGGGATTCTTTGGCCATCAAAAAAATATTTCACATCAAACACCGGCCTGAAACCAATCCCCTTTTGATCCTGATCCACCGTCCCACGGATCTGGAAGAACTGGTAACCCATATTCCGGATGCGGCCCACAGGCTGATGCAGGCCTTCTGGCCCGGGGGCCTGACCCTGATTTTCAAGGCCGCACCCCGTGTCAGTGATCTGCTCACGGCCGGTACCGGCAAAATCGGGGTCCGGATCCCGTCTCATCCCGTGGCCCGGGCTCTGGTCAAAGCCGCGGGACGTCCCATCACCGGCACCAGTGCCAACCTGTCCGGTGCCCCCGGGTGCAGCCAGATCAAAGACCTGTCCCAGGACCTGATCCGGGCTGCGGATCTGGTGGTGGATGCCGGCCCCTTAAAAGGCGGCACCGGCTCCACCATCCTGGATTTCACCTGTGATCCTCCCCGGGTAATCAGGCAGGGGAGAATTCCCTTTGATTCGATCCGGCAGGCACTGGCACCCTGAAATTTCTCCGGTTAGCCCGGCACGGGGTTGAAAATTGATTGACAAACCAGGTTTTTTTCATTATTTAAATAGCTTCGTGCCGGAGTGGTGGAATTGGTAGACGCAGAGGACTCAAAATCCTCCGCCCGCAAGGGTGTGCGAGTTCAAGTCTCGCCTCCGGCACCATAATAAAATCAAGGCTTTCAGCGTTCCGGTTGAAAGTCTTTTTTTGTGTCGTCGTTTTCATGGGGTGCCATGGCTTCAACTGCGCGATTCGGATTTGCCTCTACCTCATGCAGGATATTGACGACCCTGGCCTGCTGCAGCCAGTGTATTTTCCCGGTACCCACATCATAAATAGCACCGACAACTTTTACCGTGCCGTTTTTGACCAGATCCCGGGTAGCAGGACTTTTCATGAACAGATCCCGGATACTGATCCATACGTTTTCTTCGATTGCCAGGGGAATGATGTCATCCCCCTGGGCATGGGGGTAGATTTCCATGGCCCGGTGAACCGCGGGCTCAATATTATCAACAAGGGGCGGGATATTTCTTTCCAGTGCATGGCCTTTTCCCTGAACCGCGTGGGTGACTGCCGTGACAGCACCGCACTGGGTGTGACCCAGAACCACCATAACCGGCGTTTTAACATGGGCCAGACCATATTCAATGGATCCCACTTCGTCTGTATCGCAGACATTTCCAGCCACCCGAATCACGAAAATATCCATGACACCGGCATCAAAAATGGTTTCCACCGGCACCCGTGAATCAGAACAGGAAATAATTGTTGCATAGGCATGATCCGCCTGATTTTCTTTTCCTGCCTGGATAAGGCGGTCTTTATCCATGTTCGGGTGTTGTGATTTTCCACTGAAGAACCGGTCATTTCCCTCCTGAAGCATTTTCAGGGCCTTGTCAGGAACCGGTTTTTCACCTTTTGGTGTATCGGAACACCCGGACAGACACACAAGCCCGGCCATAATAATGGCCGCCAAAATACCGATTGAACCTTTTTTCATACTGTTTTTTTCCTTTTTTGATTTTTATTTTTTTGCAGGCCGCCCCTTGGGCACCCTGCAAACAGGAAGATGTTTACACACCTTTGTATGTTACGTCAATGTTTATCAATACCCTGTAAAGGACAGATTTTGACTTTTCCACAATCTGGTTGTGTGATATGAAGCAAACGGATAAAACAATCTAATTTTGCAATGGGTATTTATATTTTTCAGCAGATATTGTAGTATTCGAAAATTTGAACAAAAAAAAAGATCCACCTGCAGTATAAAGCCAAGGTAAGGAGGAAGACAGAATGGATGATCGGTTGAGTGAGATACTTTCACCCTATAAAGGAAAACGGGATGCGCTGATCCCGATTCTACAGAAAGTACAGGCAGAACTGGGCTATCTGCCGGATGAAGCCATGCTTGAAATCGCCAGAGTGACCGGCCTCCCGGAAAGCCGGGTGTTTGCAGTGGCATCTTTTTATGCCCAGTTCCGTTTCACCCCCAGGGGCAAACATTCTTTTATGGTATGCCGGGGAACGGCCTGCCATGTCCGGGGGGCGGAAAAGATTCTGGAAGAAACAGAAAGAGCTTTGGGTATTGTTGAAGGAGAAACCACTGAAGACCAGGAATATACCCTGGAAACCGTGGCCTGCATCGGCTGCTGTGCCCTGGCCCCCTGTGTGATGATCGATGAAGATGTGGAAGCCAAGCTGACCCCTAAAATGGTTTCGGAAATAATCGACAGGAGGAAAGCAAAATGACATTTGCTGAAATACAGGCACAGGCCGGAAAAGAATGGGATGAGCTGATAAACGGGCAGAAGCCTCAAATCGCCATCGGCACGGCCACCTGCGGCAGATCCGCCGGTGCCATGGCCGTGGTCAAGGCATTTGAAAATGGACTGGCCGAAAAAAAAGTGGATGCCAGCATTCGTGAAGTCGGGTGTATTGGCCCCTGTTATGCCGAACCCCTGGTGAACATTGACAAACCCGGCAAACCCACCATCTGTTTTAAAAATGTCAACCCCGACATGGTGACGGAAATCATCGATGCCTATCTTCTGGGCGATGATCCGCTGCCCCAGTACACACTGGGCACATTGGGACAGGGCGAAATCAAAGGCGTGACAAAAATTCTGGACACCCCTTCTTTCAAACCCCAGGAACGCCGGGTATTCCGCAACTGCGGTATTATCGATCCCACCAATATCAATCATTACATTGCCAACCAGGGATATGAAGGGCTTCACAAAGCCCTGACCGATATGACCCAGCAGGAAGTGGTGGATGTCATGAAAGCATCCGGCCTGCGGGGCCGGGGCGGCGGCGGATTTCCTGCCGGCCGGAAATGGGAAGCCGGACTGGCCGCCAAAGGCACACCCAAATATGTGGTGTGTAACGCGGATGAAGGCGATCCAGGGGCATTCATGGACCGGGCAGTGATCGAAGGAGACCCGCATTCGGTTCTGGAGGGAATGGCCATTGCCGGATACACCATTGGTGGCGAAACCGGCTATATCTATGTGCGGGCGGAATATCCCCTGGCCATCAGACGTCTGGAACGGGCCATTGCCCAGGCCCATGAAAAAGGTTTTCTGGGAAAAAACATCATGGGCACGGATTTCAACTTTGATATCAAAATCTTTCCCGGAGCCGGCGCATTTGTCTGCGGCGAATCCACGGCCCTTACCCTGTCCATCGAGGGCAAACGTGGCATGCCCCGGGTGGCGCCCCGGCCGAGAACCACGGAAATCGGACTGTATGACAAGCCCACCCTGCTCAACAACGTGAAATCCTTTTCTTCCGCTCCCATGATCATCACCAAAGGCGCAGAATGGTTTGCCAGCGTGGGCACTGAAAAAAGCACGGGAACGGCGATTTTTGCTTTAACCGGCAAGGTGAACAACTGCGGACTCATTGAAGTGCCCATGGGAATCACCCTCCGGGAAATCATCTATGACATCGGCGGCGGGATTTCGGATGGCGGCACATTCAAGGCCGTCCAGACCGGCGGGCCTTCAGGCGGGTGTCTGCCGGCATCTCTGCTGGACACCCCCATTGATTACGACTCCCTGGACGAAGCAGGCTCCATCATGGGTTCCGGCGGCATGGTGGTCATGGATGAAAAAACCTGCATGGTGGATGTGGCAAGGTATTTCCTGGATTTCACGGTCATTGAATCCTGCGGCCAGTGTGTGCCGTGCCGGCTGGGGACCAAAGAACTGCTGGATGTGCTCAAGGAGATCTGTGCCGGTAAAGGCAGAAAAGAAGACCTGGATCTTTTGTACAA
>JAIPDL010000148.1 GCA_021737695.1 Desulfotignum sp.
CTGGTCTTTGAGTTTTTTCAGTTTTTCCACCACAACCGGGTCTATTTCCCGTTGTGGGTGTTTGCCGGCATAATTGCCTCTATCTTCGTGTGTCATGTTTATCTTCCCAATGGTTTAGGGTTGGTGTATAAAAATATAAGTATAAAATAAAACTCATGGACAATAAAGGATTATCATTCATATGGCGCAGTCACTTTCCACTTCCGGATTTCAGGTGATCTATATCGCTTCCTGCGGGGAAGGAATCAATGCCTTTCACCTGGTGGAATCCACCCTGATCCAGTTTCCTCACAACAAAATCACCATTGTTAAGGTACCTCATATCCGGTCTGAAGTTCAGGTGGACGAACTCATCGACAAGGTCAAAGACATGGAAAGCATTATTGTGCATACCATTGTCAAGTCGGATCTGCGGCAGTACCTCACCCGCAAAGGCATGGAACATAAAATTGTGACCATCGACCTGATGGGGCCGGTGCTGTCAAAGATTCAGTCTTTTCTGAACCAGGCCCCTCTGGAGAAACCGGGGCTGTACCGGGAAAGTCACCAGGTGGATCTCAAGCAGGTGTCTGCCATTGATTTTGCCCTGGCCCATGATGACGGCTTGAGCCCGGAAAGCCTGAATCAAGCGGAAATCATCCTTCTGGGCCTGTCCAGGGCCGGCAAAACCCCGTTGTCCATGTATATGGCCGTGCTGGGATGGAAAGTGGCCAATGTGCCGTTCGTGCCGGGTGTACCCCTGCCGGCCATCCTGGATGAGGTGGACCGGCGCCGGATCTTTGCGTTGAACATCAATGCCAAACAGCTGCTTTCCCACCGCAAAATGCGCCAGGAAAGCTTAGGGGTGTCGGAAATGAAATCCGCGTATGCGTCCAGAAAAAAAATCGAAGAGGAAATTTTTACCGCCCACCGGTATTACATTGCCAAAGGATACTCCATTCTCGATATCAGTGACAAACCCGTGGAGACCAGCGCCGAGGAAATCATTGAAATGATCACCCGGCGCTTCAAGGCAGCGGCTCATTTGAGTTAATCATTCTCCTGAATAGCGGCCTGGGCCGCAGCCAGCCGCGCGATCGGCACCCGGTAGGGAGAACAGGACACATAGGTCAATCCGGCCTTATGGCAGAATGTCACGGATGCCGGATCCCCGCCATGTTCTCCGCAGATTCCCAGCTTGATCTCCGGCCGGGTTTTTCTGCCGCGCTCAACAGCTATTTCAATCAGACTGCCCACGGCTTCCTGATCCAGGGTTTCAAACGGGTCCGAGTCTAAAATGGCATGATCGATATAGTCATTCATGAAAGATCCGATATCATCCCGGGAAAACCCGAACGTCATCTGGGTCAGATCATTGGTGCCGAATGAAAAAAACTGGGCATCTTTTGCCATTTTGTCCGCAATCAACGCCGCTCTGGGAATTTCAATCATGGTGCCGAACAAATAGGAAATCTGTTCCAGATTGTGGGTTTTCAGCACATTTTGATAGCAGTCATCCACTATTTTTTTGACAAACGTCAGCTCTTTTTCATTGCAGGTGACCGGCACCATGATTTCAGGCATCGGCTGCTTTCCTGCAACAATCAATTCAGCGGCAGCCGAGAAAATCGCATTCACCTGCATCTGCGTTATTTCCGGAAATGTGATCCCCAGACGTACCCCCCGGTGACCGATCATGGGATTGGATTCCTTGAGCAGACGGCTTCGTTTGTTCACCTCTTCCAGGTCAATGCCTAAAGCGGTGGCGATTTCCATCTGGTTGGCTTCCGACTCGGGCACAAATTCATGCAGGGGCGGATCCAACAGCCGCAGGGTCACGGGCAGGTTGTCCATCACTTCCAACGTGTTTTGAATTTCCTTCTTGACGAACGGAAACAGTTCATCCAGGGCTGTCTGGCGTTCTTCCGTTGATTTGCTTAAAATCATTTTTCGAAGCAGAAACAACGGCCGGTCTGAATCAGCCCCATAAAACATGTGCTCGGTTCTGAACAGCCCGATGCCCTGGGCACCGAATTTCAAAGCCGTGGCCGCATCTTCCGGCGTATCGGCATTGGTCCGCACCCCCATGGTCCGGTGGCGGTCCGCAATGGCCATGAATTTTTTGAATTTAGGATTTTCCAGCGCGTCTTTCATTTTAAGCCGGCCGTCATACACAATGCCTTTGGTACCGTTCAACGTAAACACATCGCCTTCATTAAATATCCGGTTCCCCACCTGGATCTGACGGTTTTTTGCATTGATTTTCAAGGCACCGGCCCCTACGATGCAGCATTTGCCCCAACCTCTCGCCACCAGGGCCGCATGGCTGGTCATACCGCCCCGGGCCGTGAGTATGGCAGAAGCGGCCCGCATGCCTTCGATGTCTTCCGGACTGGTTTCTTCCCTGACCAGGATAACACTTTCCCCGATTTTGGCCATCTGCACGGCATCATCCGCCGTAAAAACAATCTTGCCCCAGCCCCCCCCCGGACCGGCCGGCAGGCCTTCCGCCACCTGAACCGCTGTTTTTTCCTCTTCGGAATCCACAATGGGGTGCAGCATTTCATCTAAAGATTTGGGATTGAGGCGGCAGATCATGGTTTTTTCATCGATCATGCCTTGTTCATACATGTCCATGGCCATGTTCAACGCAGCAGTGGCCGTACGTTTGCCCACCCGGCACTGGAGCATGTATAAAGTGCCTTCCTGGATAGTGAACTCAATGTCCTGCATGTCTTTGTAATGGGATTCCAGGGTGTTTCGGATATCATACAGCTGGTCATACAGACCGGGCATGGCTTCTTCCAGGGAGGGCAGGTGCTGGTTCTGCATGTTTTTGGTGTCTTTGTTCAAGGGATTGGGGGTCCGGATACCGGCCACCACATCCTCTCCCTGGGCATTGACCAGCCATTCGCCGAAAAAATGGTTTTTGCCGGTGGACGGATCTCTGGTAAACGCCACACCCGTGGCAGAGGTGTTCCCCATGTTACCGAACACCATGGCCTGAACATTGACCGCAGTTCCCCAGGCATCAGGGATATGTTCAATACGGCGGTAGGACACGGCCCGTTTACCGTTCCAGCTTTTAAACACGGCCCCGATGGCGCCCATGAGCTGTTCCCAGGGGTCATTCGGAAACTCTTTTTTCAGATACTGGGAAATTTTCTTTTTAAACCGGTCACACAGGGCCTGCATATCTTGTAGCGAGATATCGGTATCATGCTCATACCCTTTGTCGTTTTTCAGGTTGTTCATCATCATTTCCAGGTTCAGGCGGATGCCCATACCATCTTCGGGCACCACCTGATCCGCTTTTTCCATGACCACATCCGAATACATCATGATCAGTCGGCGGTAAGCATCATACACAAACCATTCATTGCCGGTTTTTTCCACCAGCCCGGGAATGGTGGTGGAACACAGCCCCACATTGAGGATGGTTTCCATCATTCCGGGCATGGAACTTCTGGCCCCGGATCGGCAGGAAACCAGCAGCGGGGCATCCGGATCACCGAATGTCATTTTTATCTGGTCTTCAATATGGCCCATGGCCGTGCTGATTTCCGATTCCAGGGTATCTGGAAACCGCCACCCCAAATCAAAATAATCATTGCAGCATTCTGTAGAAATGGTGAATCCCGGAGGGACGGGCAGGCCCATGCGGGCCATTTCAGCCAGATTGGCCCCTTTTCCGCCCAAAAGGTTTTTCATGGAAGCATCCCCGTCTGTTTTTTCAGGGCCGAATTCATAAATATATCTGGTCATGATTTCCTCGTATCGTATAATATCCGTGTTAATGAATGAACATGATGATGTAACTATGCAATATTGAAAAATCAAGTCAAGAGAAATCTCATATTTATAAAAATCTTCACCAATGCTATGATACACTGCTTAATTTAAAATAATAGAAGTCAAAATCGTCAGAATTGGGACAAGATACCATACATGCTGAGCATTGAATCCATTGTCAAGGGATTTGGCAACCAGGAGCTGTTTGATCATACCAGTCTGCAGATCAATTCCGGGGAACGGGTCGGGCTGGTGGGCAGAAACGGCCATGGAAAAACCACATTGTTAAATATAATTGCCGGCATCGATCATCCGGATGACGGAAAAATTACTTACCCCACCGGATACCGTCTGGGTATTCTGCCCCAGAAAATTCAGTTTTCTCACAACCGTGTGCGGGATGAAGCCATGACCGGGCTGCCGCCCCATGAAAAAGACCAGTACTGGAAAGCGGAGAAAATTCTGGCAGGGCTGGGGTTTTCCGACTCGGACATGGACCGGGATCCAGAAGAGTTTTCCGGGGGATTTCAGGTGCGGCTGAACCTGGCAAAAGTGCTGGTGGCCGAACCGGACCTGCTGATTTTAGATGAACCCACCAATTATCTGGACATCACCTCCATCCGCTGGATCACCCAGTTTCTGACCGCCTGGCCCAGAGAAGTGCTTTTAGTGACCCATGACCGGGGATTCATGGACCATGTAGTCACGCATATTGCCGGAATCCATCGCTGTAAAATCCGGAAAATTGCTGGAAATACCGCCAAATACTACGACCAGGTGGCCCAGGATGAAGAGGTGTATGAAAAAACCAGACAAAATGAGGAAAAACGCAAAAAAGAGATCGAAACCTTTATCACCCGGTTCCGGGCCAAAGCCCGACTGGCCAGCATGGTCCAGTCCCGGATCAAGACCCTGGAAAAACAGCAGTCAAAGGAAAAACTGGAAAAACTCAAAAACCTGGCCTTTTCTTTTAATTACCTGCCCTTTGCCGGCAAACAGCTGCTGCGTGTGGAAAAATTGAACTTCAGCTATACCCTGGACCGCCCATTGATCCATCATTTTTCTTTGACCGTGCAGCCCGGGGACCGGATCGGTATTATCGGCCAGAACGGCAAGGGAAAGACCACCCTGGTCAAACTGCTCACCCGGCAGCTGGATCCCGTGTCCGGCACGGTGACCTACAATCCCGGGGTATCTCCCGGATATTTTGAACAGACCAATGTCTCTTCGTTGAATGACAATCAGACCATCGAGGAAACCCTCATCAATGCCCATCCGGATTTTGACCGCCAGGCGGCCCGGAACATCTGCGGGGCCATGATGTTTGAAAAGGATGCGGCATTGAAAAAAATCGGTGTGTTGTCCGGCGGAGAAAAATCCCGGGTCATGCTGGGCAAGCTGTTGCTGACCCCGCTGAACCTGCTTTTGCTGGACGAACCTTCCAACCATCTGGATATCGAGGCCTGCGATGCGTTTATCGACGCATTAAACGCCTTTGAAGGGGCTGTGATTCTGGTCACCCATAATGAAATGTTTCTGCATACCCTGGCCAATCGACTGGTGGTGTTTAAACAGGATCAAATCAAATTGTTTGAAGGCGGTTATCAGGAATTTTTAGACAAAGACGGGTGGGAAGAAACCGAAGAAACCGATGCTGCTCCACCCCGGTCCCCGGGATTGAGCAAAAAAGCGCTGCGCCAGAAAAAATCGGAAATCATTGGGGAACGTTCCCGGGTGACAGGCCCCATCCAAAAGAAAATCACCGGGATCGAAGATGCCATTGAAGCGTGTGAAATCAAAATCAAATCCGTCAATGAATCGCTGTTGACCGCATCCCGGGAAGGGGATGGCGACGCCATTCAAACATTTTCCAAACAACTGGCCGATCTTGAGGCCCGGGTGGAAGTGCTTTTTGGGGACCTGGAACAAGAGACCCGGAAACTGGATTCAATGAATCAACCGTTTGACAATCAACTCAAAGAACTGGAAAGGCTGTGATTTTAGATGGACAAAAAAAAATTCACATTTTATTATGGCATTGTTCTCATTGCCGTGGGACTGGGCGTATTTTACCGGATACCAACAGTTATGCCCCAGGTGGCGACCATTGAATTTTTCAGCAACAAACTGGGCCTGGTGAAATTTTGTTTTTACATCCTGGGGATCTTTCTGATCACCGCCGGTGCCATCCGGGTATATAACCATTTTAAATAGATATTTCAGGAGACAGGGCATAATATGACACCGTCATTTGCAAAGGGAAAATCCAGCCTCACCTCCACTATCAAAGACCAGTCCGGGGCCGGCAAGACCCGAATCGGCGAGATTCTTTCCAAAGAAGGTCAGATTACCAGCCTTCAGCTGGATGAAGCCCTGGGCGTCCAGAAAAGAACGGGTGAAAGGCTCAGCTCCATTCTGCTGGCCAAAGGGTATATTGATCCTGATACCATCATCAATGTGCTGGGACGGATCTATAATTACAATATGATCCGTTTTTCCGAAATCAAATCCGATCCCAAAGCCCAGAAAATGCTGCCCTTTGAAATGGCCAGGCAGTATATGGTGTTTCCGATGTCCCTGACAGGGGATGATTTGTCCGTGGCCATGGTGGAACCTACGGACACACAGGTCGTGGCGGATCTGCACAACAAAACCAAAAAAAATATCCATGTGTATGTGACCACTGAAAACGATATTATTCAGGCATACCGGGATTTTTATAAAATCAGCGATGAGGAATATAAAAAATTTCTCCATTTTGAAGATGAGGGGGAAGACGATACCCCGGTCACTTCCGTGGAGGATTTCGGATCGCTGGTGTCGGAAGCCGCCGAAGAGGTGGAGGTGGGTGCGGCTGAAAGAGATGAGGGCCAGGATGAGTTTCTGGCGTCCGACGCGCCCATCATCAAGCTGGTGAACGGCATTCTGACCAAAGCCATCAATGACGGGGTGTCCGACATCCACATCGAACCGTTTGAAAAATCGTTTCAGGTGCGGTACCGGCTGGACGGCAGCATGTACAAGGCCATGAACCTGCCGGTTTCCATCAAGAACGCGGTGGTGTCCCGGATCAAGATCCTGGCTTCCCTGGACATCGCTGAAAGACGGGTCCCCCAGGACGGCCGCATCAAGCTGCGCTTAGGCAAAAGAAAATCAGTGGATTTCCGGGTATCCTCATTACCCACCCTGTTCGGGGAAAGCATTGTCATGCGTATTCTGGATCAGAGTGCCTTGAGTATCGACCTGACCCGCCTGGGATTTGAATCCACCACCTTTGAAATGCTCAAACGGTGCATCTCCCGCCCCTATGGCCTGCTGCTGGTCACCGGCCCCACAGGTTCCGGAAAAACCACCACCCTGTATTCCATTCTCAACCGGCTCAACAAGGATGACATCAAGATTCTCACGGCCGAAGACCCGGTGGAGTTCAACTTCAAAGGCATCAACCAGGTGCC
>JAIPDL010000029.1 GCA_021737695.1 Desulfotignum sp.
CCAGGGTGACCGGATCCACCGGGGTTGCGGCAACCGGTCCCAGAAGCGGGGTTCTGGAAACGGCAAACGGTACGACTCCCAGGACCAGGGTGACGCTGATGAACACAAACAGATAGCGCTGCAATGACCCGTTTTCCAGAAACCGGATAGCACGGTTTCCAGCCTGAACCACCCTGGAAACAAGGGATTCAAACAGGGTTTTGCCGTCCAGATACCGGGTGCACCATTGATGGGCATCAAACAACCGGTGCCGCTGCCAGTAACAGATCCCGCCGCCGGCCATGGCAATCAGGCTCAATCCCAAAGCCAGGTTGAATCCATGCCAGACAGCCAGGTGATACACCGGCATATCCGGACCCAGGATGGATTCTGCCGCGGCATTGACCAGCGGCCCGGCAAAAAAAGCGGGAAACACCCCGACCAGAACGCAGATTCCCATGAGAAATCCCGGAGAAACCATCATGCCTGCAGGCGGCTCATGAGGAGATTTGGGCAGATCCACGGCACCAGGCCCCCCAAAAACCCCGATCAGCATGCGGACGGCATAGGCCACGGCAAACACGGCCGCCAGGGTGGCACCCACAGGCAAAATCCAGGACCATGCTCCCGGCAGCCCGGGTACGAGGGTTTCCGCCAGAAACATTTCTTTGCTCAAAAATCCGTTAAACAACGGGATTCCGGCCATGGCGCCGCATCCGGCGGCGGTCAGGGCCGCGGTCACCGGCATTTGTTTTCTGAGTCCGGACAAGTGCCGGATATCCCGGGTGCCGGTTTCATGATCGATGATCCCGGCCAGCATGAACAGGCCGGCCTTGAATGCGGCATGGTTGAAAATATGAAACACGGTGGCAAATATCGCCAAAGGGGTGCCAAGGCCCAGAAGCACCACGATCAGGCCCAGGTGACTCACCGTGGAATAGGCCAGAAGCCCTTTGAGATCATCTTTGAACAGCGCCATATACGCGGCAAACATCAATGTGATCAGGCCCGTGGCGGTAACGATTTGAAACCACAGCAGGGTGCCGGACAATACCGGGGCCAGCAATGCCAGCAGAAATACCCCGGCTTTGACCATGGTGGCGGAATGCAGAAAGGCGCTCACCGGTGTGGGCGCGGCCATGGCATGGGGCAGCCAGAACTGGAAGGGAAACTGGGCCGACTTGGTGAACGCACCCACCAGAATCAGAATCAGGGTGATGGGATACAGGGGATGGGCCTGAATGATTTGTTTGGCCGCCAGAATGTCTGTGAGCTCAAAACTGCCCACCATATGTCCCAGCAAAAGGAACCCGGCCAGCATGGCAAACCCGCCCCCGCCGGTGATCACCAGGGCCATGAACGCCCCCTGGCGGGCATCGGCCCGGTGGCGCCAGAAACCGATGAGCAGAAACGAGCTGATGCTGGTCAATTCCCAGAACACCATCAGCAGAAGCAGATTTTCCGACAGCACGATGCCCAGCATGGAGCCCATGAAAAAAAGCAGGTAGGTGTAGAACCGTCCCATGGGGTCTTCTTTGGCAATGTAATAGCGTGCGTACAGGATGATGAGCAATCCGATGCCCAGTACCAGCAGAGCGAACAAAAACCCGAATCCACTGACCCGGAAGGCAAAGGTAAATCCTAAGGCAGGAATCCAGTCCCGGGTGTAAACAGGCATGTCGCCCGTGAATACAAATGGGATCTGGAGCAGAAGCAGTATCAGGGAGATGCCTGCGATAAGGCCGGCGGAAGCGGCGTTGAGATGACGGTGTTGAAACAAACAGGGGATAAATGCGCCTAATAAGGGGAGCAGCGGAATCAGTGCAAGGGTCATGGTGAATGATCGTGCTCCGGTCGGGTTTGGGAAAGCAGTTCAAATACCTTGAGTCCTTCGACCTTGGTATTTTTTTCGGGGATTTTTATTTCATTGACTTTGACGGGGTGACGCAAAGACTTGATGGTTTTTTCACTGATCAAAATGGAATCCGGCAAATGCCTTGTCAGATCCTGTATATTGAACACGGAGTTGACGGCGTCGCCGATGACGGTATAATCCATTTTTTTGTCAAATCCGATATTTCCCACCACCACTTCTCCGGTGTGAATACTGATGCCGATATGGACAGAAAGGTCCATTTTTTCTTTGAGATCGGCATTGAGACCGGTTAATGCCTGCTTCATTTCAATGGCAGCGGTAACCGCGTTGTCCGCGTCGGAAATAGTGGACAACGGTGCACCGAAAAGGGCCAGAAATCCATCCCCCAGATATTTGTCCACAATTCCCTGATGGGTAAAAACGATTTCCCCCATGGTGGAAAAAAATGAATTCAATGCAGACACGGTTTTCTGGGGTCCGATAGTGGCCGCCATTCGGGAAAAATTTCTCAAATCCACATTGAGCAGGGTCACGGTTTTGAACTCTTCCATCAATGACTGGGATTGCACATCTCCATGAACGATCTTGTCCACAATGGCCTTGGGCACGAATTTTTGAAAAATCTGCCGGATGGCCCTTTCCTGATCGGCAATGGACAGGGTTTCCTTGTAAAGACGGGAGTTTTCAATGGCAATGGACACGGAAGAGGCGATGGATTGAAGCAGCTGCTGGTCTTCGGCCACAAAATGACTGTTTGTTTTGTTGAGTACCTCGATGACCCCGATGACCCGGCCCTGGGATATCATGGGCACGCACAACACCGACCGGGTGACAAAACCGCTGGCTTGGGCAATGGCGGAAAAAAACAGCTTGGAATCTTGAACATGGTTGTCGATGATACTGTCCCCTTTGGCAGCCACCTGCCCGGCAATGCTCTGGCCCAGTTGAATGGAAAAATCGGTCAGTTTTTCCATGTCCACGTTGAACGCGGTTTTCAATTTCAGGACATTGTCTTCAATCAGCAGTAAAGATCCTGCTTCCACCTGCATGGCCACACGAATCATGTCCATGGTATAAAAAAGCACCTGTTCAATATCAAACGTGGACGAGGCAAGAACACTGCCGATCTGTTTGATGGTGGACAGTTCACTGGCCCGCTGCTGCGCGGATTTGGATAGGCTGCTTTTTTCCATGGCCAGGGCAAATAAATTGGTGACCAGATGGGTCTGATTCTGATAATTCAGCGCGTCGGTTTTGTTTTCATGAATAAAGACAAAACATCCGGTCATATTTCCGGAATTGATCAAAGGATGGATCACAGCGGCATTCCCGCCATGAGACAATAACAGTGCTTGTTCCAGCGGCGTGTCCATGGTCATGGCAGACAGATCCTCCAGCATGGTGGTATCCACCTGGATGAACATGGATTCCAACAGGGTCCCTTTGTATGAAAAACGGTCTCCCCGCTTAAGCAGGTTGTTGTTTTTGGAATGAAAATCGATCACCTGAACCTGGTCCGGCATGTCTGGATCCTTTAGCAAAAGTACGGTACCGCATAGGGGAATCATGCGAATGGTGTCTTTTAACAGGCTCTGATAGAGTTCAATATCCTTCATGCTGGAGTTGGTGGTGGAAATCAGCCTGGACAGGTGTTTTTCTTTCTGATCCGCTTTTTCCAGGTCTTTAAGCAGTCGGAGATTTTCATAAGTGAACGCTGCATTGGAGACCAGAGGAATCAAGGCTTCCACATCTTCAAGGGTAAAAATATCCGCGGTTTTTTTCCGGGAGATGGTCAATACGCCGATGATATCCCGAATGGTTTTAATGGGCAGGCACACAAAGGATTTGGACGCGTACTGCCCTTTGTTGATTCGTCCTAAACGGGAGTCTTTTTCAATATCTTCCACCACAAACGGGGCCTTGTTGATGACCGCGTATTTGGCCACGCTGGTGTGAAAGTCCACGGTATCGCCGATGTTCAATTTGTCTTCCTGGCCGATGCGGGCCTTGATGACGAAGTGTTTTTCCGGCAGGTTTTTTAAAATCAGAACAGAGCCGATATCTGCATGGGTGATTTTCAATCCCCGTTCAAGGGTGATGTACAGCAGTTCTTCCGGATCAAAGGTGACATAGCATAAATCAGACAGTTCTTTGAGAATGCCGATGTCGGACACTTTTCTTTCCAGCTGGGAAAACGTGGTTTGCAGCCTTTTTTCAAACAAATCGATACTTTTGGAAATATTGGCCACTTCATCGGTTCCCTTGCGGATACCGTTGCTTGTGAAATCTTTTTCAAGGGACTGGGTGAGATGGTTCGATAATCTGGATATTTTTTCAAATAACACCCGCAGGGTGACAAATCCGGATAGAGAGCAGATCAGAAACGCCCCAAAGAAAAGGGGCACATACTGATCACTCAAAAGGTCATAGGAGATTAAAAAATACAGGAGTCCAAAGGTGGGGATCAGAAAAAAGAAACCAAATACAATGTTGAGTCGCTGGTAAAGCGATTTTTCTCCGGACGATAACCTGGGAAGGATCATCTTTTTGATCTGATCGAAAATTGTCATCGACATGTCTGGCTGCCTGAAATAAGGGGCATAACTGGTTTCTCCAAGGCATCTTGCCGGTAACCCTACATGACCGGCAGACAGCCTATGAGCTGAACGTCGATCCTGAGAATTTTTGATATTTGCCAACGCTTGTCATCTATAAAAGAAACAGATGGATTAGTCAACATCAAAGCATCAAAATCAAAGAATCAATGGAAAATGAGATCTGCATAGGCGGCCTGAAGTGCTTTGGCTCTCGGGCCGGGTTTGCCGTTTCCCACGGGCCGGCCGTTGAGCGTCACAATGGGGGTGATTTCCGTGGTGGTTCCGGTTATCATCAGTTCTGATGCCAGATGGATCCGGTTTTCATATATGGGGGATTCTGACGTCAGGATGCCTGATTTTTGGCAAATTTCCAGCACGGTGTCTCTGGTAATGCCTCCCAGGATATAATTGGACAGAGGCGCCGTGGTTACAATGTTGTCAAACACGGCCATGAAATTGGAGTGGGTCCCTTCCATCAATACCCCGTCCCGGACAAAAATGGCCTCAGCAGCCCCGTTTTCAGCAGCCTGCTGGTTGGCCAGCACATTGGCCGTTAACCCCGTGGTTTTCATGTCACACCGGGACCACCGGATATCAGGCACGGTGATGGTATGAATACCCGTATGTCTTGACCGTTCCCTGGCGCTCGGATCAAATGGGGATACACACACATATAGCGTGGGCTCCGGGTCCGGGACCGGAAACGGATGATTGCGCGGGGCACATCCCCGGGTCACATGGATGTAGACCAGGGCATCCTGGGATTCAAGGTGATTTTGAGAAATAAGATCCCGGACCACGGGGATCAGAAAAGAAAAATCCTGACGGGGAAGCGCCAGATGTCTTGCCCCGTAATTCAGGCGACGGATATGGGCCTCCGGCCGGAACAGTCGGCCCGGATAGTATCGGATCACTTCATACAGGCTGTCGCTGAACAAAAACCCCCGGTCGTCTGCATGGATGCAAATGTCGTCCTTTGGCATGACCCGGCCGTTGAAATATGCTATCATATGCCACCTTTTAAATTGAAAAATAGTATCTTATAAAACCCGGTGCTGGGTCATGTCAACACAGGAGTTGTTTTTTTGACGCGCATCACGGGTCGGGCCAGAGCGCGTGGAAATGGTGCACCGGACCGTGTCCGTGTCCGATAAAAAAATCAGCCCCGGCCGTCAGGGCTTCGGTGATATAGGTTTTGGCTTGTGCCACAGCATTTTCCATATCCATGCCCCGGGCCAGACCGGCGCATATGGCTGAAGACAGGGTGCATCCCGTGCCGTGGGAATTGGGGGTTGACACCCGTTTTCCGGGCAGCTCACGCAACCGCCCCGTGGTGGCCGAAAACAGCAGATCATGGCTCTCGGTATCTTCCAGGTGTCCGCCTTTGAGCAGGACATGGGGACATCCTAAGTCTGCCAGGTCCCGGGCCGCTGTGTTCATGTCGGTCCGGGAGATGACGGGCCGGCCCAGCAGTACCGAGGCCTCTGGCAGGTTCGGGGTGATGATGTCCGCCAGGGGAATCAAGGTCTGCTTCAAAGCGATCACGGCATCGTCCTGGAGCAGTTTGTCTCCGCTTTTGGCAACCATGACCGGATCCAGGACCAGGTTGGAGATACCCCATTTTTTAAGGTGTTGGGCCACAACCGTGATCACCTCCGGGGAATGGAGCATCCCGATTTTCACGGCATCCGTGCTGAGATCCGAAAGCACCGCATCGATCTGCTGTCCGATGAATTCCGGGGGAACGGGAAAGATCCCGGTCACTTCCCGGGTGTTCTGGGCCGTGAGGGCTGTGATGACCGACATGCCGAAACACCCCAGGGCTGAAAAGGTTTTCAGGTCCGCCTGGATCCCGGCCCCGCCCCCGCTGTCGGATCCGGCAATGGTCAGTGCCCGATGATAGGTTTTCATGGTCAGGTCTCCTTGTCTGTGGATGAATCAAAACAGTGTATCAGATTCCGGGCCGCTGTAAAGGGATCTTCGGCCGAGCAGATGGCGGACACCACGGCCCCGGCATCGGCCCCGGCCTGGATGATCTCTTTTGCATTGGCTGCATTCAATCCGCCGATGGCCACCAGAGAATGCCGGGAATACGCCCGGATCCGGGCCAGGCCGTCCAGACCCCAGGGGGACCGGGTGTCGGTTTTGGTGGGGGTGGCAAAGACCGGACTGACTCCCAGGTACGCCACATCCAGGTTCTGGGCCGCTGCCACATCCGCCCAGGTTTCCACGGACAACCCGATGATGGCATCCGGTCCCAGCAACCGCCGGGCCGCATCATACGGCATGTCGCTCTGGCCCAGATGCACCCCGTCGGCCCCGGCAGCCAGGGCGATGTCCACCCGGTCGTTGATGATCAACGGAATGCCTGCGGATGCCAGAACCGGTTTCAGGGCCAGGGCCTGATTCAGAAATTTTCGGGTGGATGCGGTTTTTTCCCGCAGCTGTACACAGGCGACCCCGGCCCGGACCGCATCCGCCACAACGGATGTCAGGGGCCTGCCCAGGCACAGGGTCTGGTCGGTGACAAGATATACGCCGTGCATGGGATTACGCCTTGAAATGCTGCTGAATATCGGATTCAGACAGCCGGTACAGGGCATCCAGAAACTGCACCTGAAAGCTGCCGGGTCCTGAGGCATCCCGGCCGGCGATCTCTCCGGCAATCCCCATGACGGCCATGGCATGGGCCGTCGCCTGAACCCAATCCGCATTGACTGCGGCAAATGCCCCGCACAACGCCGAGGCCGTACACCCCAGGCCCGTGACCCGGGGCATCATGGGGTGACCATTTTTGATTTTTATCACGTCATTGTTTTGGATAATATAATCGGTTTCTCCGGTGATGCACAAGACACTGCCGTGTTCCCGGCTGAGCGCTTCGGCCGTATCAACGGCCAGATCCGATGCACTGGCACTGTCCACGCCCTTGGTGACGGCATTTTGTCTGCCTAAAGCCATGATTTCCGACCCATTGCCCCGGATGATGCCGGGGTTGAACTGGTGCATGAGTTTTTTTGCCGTGTCTGTGCGGTAGGGGGTGGCCCCGGCTCCCACCGGGTCCAGCACCATGGGAACGTGTTTGTCCGATGCGGCTTGTGCCGCCAGGAACATGGCCGCAATCCACGGATCGCTCAACGTGCCGATGTTGATCACCAGCGCGCCGGCAATGCCGGTCATGTCTGCCACTTCCTGCTCGGCATGGGCCATCACCGGGGAAGCGCCCAATGCCAGCAACGCATTGGCCGTGTTGTTCATGACCACAAAATTGGTGATGTTGTGCACCAGCGGAGAGGTCTTTCGAATGGCTTGTACATCGGTAAATATGGTTTTCGGGGTGATGGTCATATTTCCTCCTTTTATTTTATTGCCAGGTGTGAATCAAACGGGCAGCATCCACCTGGTTCTGAATAAGCCCGTGGGTCCGGGCGAAATCGGCAAACGCCTGCCATTTGTCCGGATCATGACCCAGGGTGGTTGCAAAATAGGGCCGGGTCAACGCAAAGGCGTCGGTTTCCATTTTTTTGTCTGCCTGGGGCACAGCATCCAGATACAGGGCCAAAGATTTTTCCGGATATGCCGCCACATGCGCAAATGCCTGTTCCATGGCCAGAACAAATCCTTTGATGGCATCCTGTTTTTCCTCCAGTATGGCAGGACTGCAAACAAAGATCAGTTCTTCATAATCCGGGATACCCCATTTTTCCAGCTCGAAAAATGCGGCTTTGTAGCCGTGCTGTGCCATACCCACGGTTTCATAGGTCTTGAACGGCCCCATGACCGCATCCACCTGGCCGGATACCAGGGCCGGCAGAATGGTGAATCCCACATTCACCGGGGTGTAGTCGTCAATCCGGTTGATGGATGCAAAGGCACCCAGCAGCACATCCATGAGCCCGGGCACGGTATATCCGATTTTTTTGCCGGACAGATCCCGGGGGTGGTCAATGCCTTTGTCCGCCAGAAACAGCAAGGTGGTCAACGGATGCCGGACCAGAGGCGCCACCACTTTCAGGGCCAGACCCTGGTCTGCGGCAATAATGGTCTGGGGCTGGTAGGATACGGCCAGGTCCACATTGCCCGTGGCAGCCAGTTTCAGGGCATCTGCGGTTTCTGACGGGGAAATGATCTTTACGGCAATGCCCTGGGCTTTGAAATACCCTTTTTCTTGCGCCACATAAATGGGTAGATGATCCACATTGGGAAACCAGTCCAGCATCAGGTGCAACGTTTGTTTTGCAGGGGACGGGGAGGCGGCTTGATCCGCATATAAATGCGGCACCGCCACCAGGATAAAAGACAGACAGATAAAATGGATAAAAAATGATTTCATCATGTTATTTCCTTTTTTTTAAGTGTTCCAGGTGATAATTTTTTTTTCAAGTATTCCCACCAGGGTCCATAAAACCAGTCCCATGGCCGCCAGCCACAGGATGGCGGCAAACACCAAAGGAGTTTGAAGTCTGGCATTGGACTGGATCATGAGAAAACCCAGCCCCTGCTGGGCCCCGACCCATTCGCCGATCACCGCACCAATGGTGGCCACGGACACCCCCACCCGGAGACCGGCAAAAAACCGGGGCAATGCCCAGGGCCAGTATAAAAAAGCCAGGGTTTTGATGAATGGAGATCCCATGAGAGTAAACAGGGTCCGGTATTCCGGATCACAGGATTTCAATCCCTGGACCAGGCTCACGGTGATGGGAAAAAAGATGATGATCCAGGCCATGAACACCTTTGAGGCCATGCCGTATCCCAACCAGATCACCAGCAGCGGGGCCAGGGCGAACACCGGAATGGCCTGGGATGCCACCAGAAACGGAGACAATGCTTTTTCCAGAACCGGTCTGGCAAACATGGCAATGGCCAGGGGAATGGCCGTGGCTAAAGCCAGAACAATGCCCAGAACAATTTCTGCCCCCGTGACTGCGGCATGGGGCAGAATCAGCGGGGCTTGGACCACGGCGGTTGTCAGAATCAGGGAAGGTGGCGGCAGAATAAATACCGGGACCGCCCATATTCTGACCGCACCTTCCCATCCTGCCAGCAAAAAAGTGATCAGTCCCAGGGCAATCAGACCGGACCGGGTCATACGGCTTCTCCTTTCACCAGATGCGCCAGAATATCCGCTTTGATGTGCAGCAGATCAGGATCATCAAATGCCCGGGGTTTGGGCTGATTCAGATGGATTCGCCGGATAAGGGTCATGGGCAGGGAGCTGGACACAAAAATGTCATCTGCCAGGAGCAGGGCCTCGTCCACATCATGGGTGATCATGAGAATGGTTTTGGCAAATTCGGTCTGGAGCAGCAGCAGCAGATGCTGCAGCCGCTGCCGGGTGATGGCGTCCAGGGCCGACAATGGCTCGTCCAGCAGGATCAGGTCCCGGTCAAACATCAGGGTTCTCACCAGCGCGCACCGCTGACGCATGCCGCCGGATACCTGGTTGGGCCGGTGGGTTTCATATCCGTCCAGTCCCAGGCGGGAAAACAGGTTTTTTGCCCGAACCCGGGCTCCGGCCATGTCCCGGCCCCGGGTTCGGGCCGGAAGCAATGCGTTGTCCATCAGTGAAAACCAGGGTAACAGCAGGTCTTTCTGGTGCATGTAGGCGCACAGACTGCCTAAGTGGGGCACGGTTTGACCCTGCCAGATGATGGTTCCTTCATCGGTTGGGATCACACCGGTAAGGGTGTTGAATAAGGTGGTTTTGCCGCATCCCGATGGCCCGAGCAGCACCTGGAACCGGCCGGCGGGCAGGTTCAGGTCCAGCCCTGAAAATACGGGCTGTCCATTGTAATATTTTGCCAGATCGATTATCTGGAGCATTCCATCCGCCCTTGGGATTCCATGACTAAAGTTAAAAAATGGCCGGGCCGGGTAAGGGGGCAGGCAGATGAACCCGCAGAAAAAGAAAGAAAGTAAGTATTGGAATCGACTTTCCTTCGCCAGTATGACCTGGATCAGGTTCCAGGGGTCGAAACAGCAGTTTGTTTCCTCTCAGCCGGATTCCCGGCTCCCCCAGTCCACCACCGCACGCTGCACGGTTATATCAAAAAAAAAATTATATACAGCCCATGAAGGTTTGTCAACCGGGATGTCTGGGCCGGATCAGCCGCAGAACTGGGAATCGCAGGTTTGACTGTGCAACTGGTGCCGGAAAAATTGTCACCTGTTTGCGGGGCTGTTTTTTTTAATCGCATACAGCTGGGAGACAAGCATCCCGGTCAGCATGAGCACACACCCGAAAATAGCCCTTCCGGACAGAAGTTCATGTAAGATGATCCACCCGCCAAGGGCCGCCACCACGGATTCCAGGCACAGGATAATGGCGGCATGGGAGGCCGGGCTGTTTTTCTGTCCGAAGATCTGCAGGGAATAGGCCACGCCCACGGAAAACACCCCGCCATAGATCAGCGGGAGGGTGATTTTCAAAATGTCGGCCAGCACAAAGGTTTCAAACACCAGAGCCACACTTAAGCTGAGCACCGAACAGACCCCGCACTGGACCAGGGACAGGGCCGCCGTGCTGAACCGGGTGCAGAACCGCTCGATGACAATCATGTGACAGGCAAAACTGATGGCGGAAAAAAATACCAGCATATCCCCGAAATTGATATCCATGTTCCGGTTGACGCTGAGCAGGTACATGCCGATGCTGGCCAGAACAGCCCCCACCCAGGTCCCGGCCCCGGTCCGGGTTCGCCGCAGAAACAGGCCGATAATGGGTACCATTACCACATAAAGCCCGGTGATGAACCCGGCTTTGCCGGCTGTGGTGTATACAATGCCCACCTGTTGAAAAGAGATGCCGGCAAACAGCACCACCCCTGAGACCATGCCGGATTTGATCAGATTTTTGTCACTGCCTTCATAAATCTTTTTTCTGGACATCCACACAAACGGCAGCAAAGACAGACCCCCCAGCACAAACCGCAGCCCGTTGAAGGTGAACGGACCCACATGCTCCATCCCCACCCACTGGGCCACAAATGCCAGTCCCCAGATGGACGCGGCCAGGAGCAGAAGCAGATCGGATTTCAGGGTATCGGATTTCATGGTTTGGAAATATCGGACCGGGGTCAAATTTTTAAAAAAAATTATCTTTATCATTCAACGGAAGAATTTGAAAGTCCAATTTTTTATTGTCATGATCAGCGTGAAAATACCATCGATGTTTGAAAATTTGGTTTTGTGCGTATATGATAAATAAAAAAGGCGTATAACTGCGGATCATCCATATTTTAAACCGGAGCAACCTATGAAAACGATCGGACTGCTGGGGGGCATGAGCTGGGAAAGCACACTGACCTATTATCGGGCCATCAACCAGGGGGTCAAAAATGCGCTGGGAGGCTTTCATTCAGCAAAAATCGTCCTGTACAGCGTGGATTTCGGGCCCATTGAAAAAAAGATGCAGGCCGGGGACTGGGCCGAAGTGGCCGCCATCCTGTCGGATGCGGCCCGGCGGATCCAGGCGGCAGGGGCGGATTTTCTGCTCATCTGCACCAACACCATGCACAATGTGGCCCCGAAGATTGAAGCCGCCATTGACATCCCTTTGCTTCACATTGCCGATGCCACGGCATCGGTGCTGGTAAAGGACAATATTAAATCCGTGGGTCTTTTGGGTACGGCCTTTACCATGGAGCAGGCATTTTACAAAAAAAGATTGACGGACCTTTACGGTCTTCAGGTGCTGGTGCCGGGTGAAAAGGACAGGCAGACCGTGCACAAGATTATTTTTGAAGAACTTTGCCTGGGCAGAATTGAACCGGCATCAAAGGCGGCATACCTGGGCATTATCGATGACCTGGCTGACCGGGGCGCGGAAGCGGTCATTCTGGGGTGCACGGAAATCGGGATGCTGATTCAGCAGGAGGACACCCCGGTAAAACTGGTGGATACCACAGTGATCCATGCCCAGGAAGCTGTGGCATATGCAACGATCTCATGACGGTTGACACAGTGGATACCCTGATCATCGGGGCGGGTTTGAGCGGAATATATGCCGCCTCGCTTCTGGCAAAAGCAAACCGGTCTTTCGTGATTCTGGAAGCCCGGGACCGGGTGGGCGGCAGAATCCTGTGTCCAACGTATCAGGGATATTCGCCCGACCTGGGCCCATCCTGGTACTGGCCGGCCATCAATCCTAAAATAGAACAGCTGGTCCGAAACCTGGGTTTGATCGGATATCCCCAGTATGACACGGGATACGGCAGGTTTCAGGCTGTGGACGGGCATGCCAGAACCATTCCCGGGTATCCCATGGAACCGGAAGGGTGGCGCATATCCGGCGGCATGATCATGCTGGTGAACGGCCTGTACCAACATTTGCCCGAAGGGGGGGTACGCTTGAGCCATCCGGTGTGCGGCATTGAAAAAATGACAGACCATGTGGCGGTCCGGGTGGGAAAAATCGGAGACCCGCCCCAAAGTGTTTTCCGGGCAAATCAGGTCATTTTGGCCATACCGCCCCGTCTGGCCGGGGCCACGATTTTATTTACCCCGGATCTGTCCCATGAACTGACCCAGGCCATGCTCAGGACCAGCACCTGGATGGCGGGCCAGGCCAAGTTTTTTGCCCTGTACGATCAGGCGGACTGGCGGAAAATCGGGCTGTCAGGCCAGGCATTCAGCCAGCACGGCCCCCTGGGAGAGGTGCATGACGGGTCCAACGGGCCGGGGAAACCCTTTGGTCTGACCGGATTTGTGGGGATCCCGGCGGCCCAGCGCAGGGACCGGCAGCCGATGATTCAGGCCATCCTTCTTCAGCTTCAGATTCTGTATGGTGAAAACGCCCAATACCCGGCAGCGGTTTTTTACAAGGACTGGGCCATGGAACCGTTCACCGCCACGGAGTACGACCAGCGGGCCGCCCATGCCCATCCCGTGTATGAGCCGCCATCCGGCAGAACCGATATCTGGGACGGCCGGGTCTGTTTTGCCGGCACGGAAACATCCGATCATTTCGGCGGATATCTTGAAGGAGCCCTGGCCAGTGCAAAGCGGGCCGTCAAAGGGATTCTATGACCTATGACGTGATCATTGCCGGGGCCGGACCGGCCGGAACCGCTGCGGGATTTGATCTGGCGTCCGCCGGGTATTCCGTGCTTCTGCTGGACCGGAAATCTTTTCCCCGGAAAAAAGCCTGTGCCGGCGGGCTGACGCCCAGGGCCGCGGCATGTTTCGCCTGGGATATTTCAGGGCGGATCGAGCGGTCCTGTCACAAGATGGTGATACACCGGCCGGATGGCTCTTTTTTTATCATTAAATCGACCCGCCCGCTGTGCCATATGACCCAGCGAAAAGAGCTGGATCTGTTCTGCCTGAATCAGGCACAGGCCGCCGGCGCCCGGTTTCAGGTCGTTGACCGCATCCATGCCCTGGTTCAGGAAAAAGAGACCGTGACCCTTCACACCCCCGCAGGACCGCTGACCGCATCCTATGTGATCGGGGCGGATGGTGCCAATTCACGGATCCGGGCGTTGCTCAACCGGCAGGGCCGGCCATACCGGATTCGGAAAATATACGGTCTGGAAGCCAACGTTCAGGTGAGCCGGCCGGATCAGGTGTCCATGGCATTTGCATTTTTCCGGGACCTGCCCGGATATTACTGGGTCTTTCCTAAAAAAACGCATATCAACATCGGGATATTCAGCCATGATCACACCCCCGTATCCGTCCGGAACCTGGCTGTCTTTGCCCGGGACCGCTTTGGCACGGATGCATTGTCCGACATCGCAGGCTATCCCATCGGTACGGGCGGGGGCCGGGGGGTCCGAAGCCCGGGGCGCGGACGGGTCCTGCTGGCCGGGGATGCGGCCGGATTTGCCGAATCTGTTTTCGGGGAAGGGATCTATTTTGCAGTCACATCCGGCCGGATCGCTGCGGCCGCCATTTGTCAGGCCCTGGAGAAAAAAATGCGGGCCCGGTCTGTGTATACCCGGTCCCTGGCCAGCCTGCGCCTGGATCTGGGCGTATCCCGATATGGGGCCGCCGCATTGTACCGATGGACGGCGCCGTGTCTCAAATTTGCCGGCATTCCGGCGGTTCATCACCATTTTTCCAAGGGATATGCCGCAGGCCGGCCCCTGTTGCGATTGTTTCTGCCATGAAAATACGTCTTACATCCGACAACCCGTCAGGGCGGGCATTGTTATTTGCAGCAATTTCTGTTAACAATAGTTTTTTTAAAACTCTATAAACAAAAGGAATTTTGTAAATGACATTGAAAAAACATTTTCTGGCTGTGCTCCTGGCGGCAACCCTGTTCTCTCTGCCGGCTTCGGTATGGGCCGATGAGGAGAAGGCGGAACCAAAATTACACAAAGCCAGTGTGGATGACCGGGTCAGCTATGCCATTGGATATGATATCACCCACCGGTTGAAAAACAGTTTTGACATCAATCCGGAACTGTTTTTACAGGGGATGAAAGACAACCTGGCAGGAGAACAATCCATGACCCCGGAAAAAATGCAGGAAACCCTGATGGAGTTCCAGACCATGGCCCAGGAAAAGAAGATGGAGGCGCAAAGCAAAAAAGCGGTGGAAAACAAAGCCGCCGGTGAGGCGTTTCTGGCGGAAAACAAAACCAAAAAAGGCGTACAAACGCTGGATTCCGGACTTCAGTACAAAGTGATCACACCGGGTACGGGGTCGTCTCCGGATCTCAATGACAAAGTGAAATGCCATTACCGGGGATCTTTGCTCAATGGCCGGGAATTCGATTCTTCCTATCAGCGCAACGAACCGGCCCAATTTCCGGTGAACGGGGTGATCAAAGGCTGGACCGAAGCGTTGCAGCTCATGAAAGTCGGCGCCAAATGGATGCTGTATGTTCCGTCGGACCTGGCATATGGGGATCAGGGCGCCGGAAACGTCATCGAGCCGGGATCCACATTGATTTTTGAAGTGGAACTGCTGGAAATCCAGAAGAGCTGATTTCACGATATAACGATCGTAGAATTCCATGACCATTGAAAATTTAGACCGGGTGTTTGAACCCGGGTCCGTGGCCGTGATCGGAGCCAGCGACCGGCCGGGAAGTGTCGGGGCCACGGTGATGCACAATCTTGGGTCCCGGAAATTCCAGGGAACTGTGTTGCCTGTGAATCCCGGTCGAACCTCGGTGATGGGCATTGATGCGTGTGCAGATGTCCGGGACCTGCCTGGGGATGTGGACCTGGCTGTGGTGGCGGTTCCCATCCTTCAGGTTCCGGAAATTCTGGAAACCTGTGTGGCGAAAAAAGTGGGTGGGGCTGTGATACTTTCGGCGGGTGATACATGGCCCACTCCCCGGCAGAATGCGGTTTTTTTGCAGATCAAAGCCATGGCCGGCCGGTCGGGCATGCGGATTCTGGGACCCGATTCCGTGGGGTTTATTCATACCGGGATCGGATTAAATGCCAGTTTCATGCACCAGACCCCGTTGCAGGGCCGCATGGCGTTTTTGTCCCAGAGCGGTGCAGTATGTACCTCTGTGCTGGATCTGGCCGTCCGGGAAAATGTGGGGTTCAGCCATTTTGTGAGTCTGGGGTCCAAGCTGGATGTGAATTTTTCCGATATGCTCGACTATCTGGGCACCCTGCCGGATGTGGATTCCATTGTTATGTATGTGGAGTCCGTCACCCGGATGCGGCGGTTCATGAGTGCGGCCCGGGCCGTGTCCCGGATCAAACCCATCATTGCCCTGAAATCCAGACGATCCGGAAAAATCAGTGGGCCGGGCGATCTGGATGAAGACCAGATGTATGATGCGGCGTTTAAACGGGCCGGTATCCTGCGGGTCAATGAATTTGAAGCCCTGTTCGACTGTGCTGAATTTCTGGCCAAGCAGCAGCGGCCCAGAGGATCCCGCATGGCTATTGTTTCCAATGCCAGAGGGATCGGGGAGATGGCCAGAGATGCCCTGGTCCGCCATGGCCTGGAACCGGCAGCCCTGGATTCAGCCACCATTGAAAAACTGGATGTCCTGCTGTCAGACGGCTGGAGCCGGGCCAATCCCATTGCCCTGCTCCGGGCCGCCACCCCGAAGCAGTATGTACAAGTGGTGAAAACCTGCATGCAGGCCCCGGAAATCGACGGCCTGCTGTTACTCAGCTCTCCGGTGGGTATTTATGACTGCACCACCATTGCGAAATCATTGGTGGATCTGTTAAAGACCACCCCATTTCCAGTGTTTACCGCCTGGCTGGGGGGAATGACCATCGACGACTCCAGGGAGATCTTCAACCGGCACGGCATCGTCACCTATGACACGCCGGAGCGGGCGGTCCGGGCGTTTGTTAATCTGTACCAATACGGCCGGAATATGGAAGCACTCCAGCAGATTCCCTATACCACGGACAAACGCCTGAAAATCGACCGGGATGGGGCAGCTCAGATTATTGACGATGCCCTGGCCCGGGGAAAAACCCACCTGCCGCCCCAGACAGCAATGGATCTGGCAGGGGCGTATGATATTCATATCAAACCGCTGCCCGCCGGGGTGCTGCCCGATTATGCCCTGAACCTGTCGGCGAAATACACGGACCTGTTCGGACCGGTGATCCGGTTCGGTATCGGCGGGCTCATGACCGAAGTCCTTTCCGATATGGCAGTGGCTTTGCCGCCGCTGAACCGGATGCTGGCCGGGCGCACCATCAAAAGTACCCGCATTTCCCTGCTGCTGCAGGGCCGGGGCCATGTGGCCAGCGTGGATCTCGACGTGCTGGAGGAAATCATGATTCTGATGAGCCGCATGGTCACAGATTATCCGGCGATACAGACCCTGACGCTCAACCCCATCCAGATCGCTGACGGAAAAATTTATATTTCCGACATTGCGGTGACCGTGGCGTTCCCGGCCGTCTGTTCCCCGGCCCATCTGATCATCAGCCCCTATCCCTGGTGGCAGGAATCTGAGTTCAATACCCGGGACAACGAACGGATTTTCATGCGGCCCGTGCGGCCCGGGGATGCTCAGCAGATGATCGATCTGTTTTCCGATTTGTCTCCGGAAACCATTTTCATGCGGTTTTTTTCTCCGTTGAAACGAATTTCCCGGCCCATGCTGGCGCGTCTCAGCCAGATCGACTATGACCGGGAGATTGCATTGTGCGCCTTTGCCGGTGACGGGGCGGCCCGCAAACTCATCGGCGTGGCAAGGATCATTTTTATGCCGGACGGCAAAACCGGAGAATTCGCCGTGGTGGTGGCTGATGACTGGCACGGCAAAGGCATTGGCAGCGTGCTGCTCAAGCAGGCCATGATCAGTGCGAAAAAATATGGCTTGTCCATGGTGTCCGGACTGGTGCTGACCAACAATGCCCCCATGGTGGCCATGGGACAGAAAATCGGATTTTCAGTCGCCCGGGATCCGGATTCCGCTGAATACCGCCTGACCATCGAGCTCAAGGATCTGGTGTAAGGAACCTGTATGAAACAGACTTGGTTGATCAGCGCGGTACTGCTGGCCCTGTTTCTGGGAGCCCTGGATGCCCTGGTCATGTCGGCGGCCATGCCCACGATTATTGCCGAACTTTCCGGCCTGCATCTGTATGCCTGGGTGTATACGGCTTATTTTCTGGCCCGGGCCGTGGCATTGCCGATTTTCGGCAAGCTGTCCGATCTGTTTGCCGTCAGACAGCTGCTGCTGGTCAGTATCAGCGTCTTTATTCTGGCTTCGTTGGCTGCCGGTGCGGCGCCATCCATGGGATATCTGGTGGCGGCAAGGGTGTTTCAGGGCATCGGGTCCGGCGGGATTTTCGCTTTGGTGTATGTGGTGCTGTCGGAAGCAGCACCTGAAGGACAGCGGGCCAGGACCCTTTCTATGGCTTCTTTCATCTGGGGGGTGGCATCGGTGATCGGCCCCACCATGGGCGGGGTGATGGTCAGTTTTTTCTCCTGGCGATGGATTTTTTTCATCAATCTGCCGTTGGGCTTGCTGTCGCTGGCCGGCATTGCCCTGTATTTGACCGAGTTCCGGGAAAAAAAGAAAAACGCATCCCTGGACTGGTCCGGGCTGGTGTCGCTGACCGGGTTTCTGATGTCCGTGCTGACCCTGGTGATGATCGGGGGCCGGGATATCGCCTGGATCTCTTTGCCGTCAGCACTGCTGGCCGTCACATCCATTGGGTTCGGCATCTGGTTTGTCAAAACGGAACTGGGCGCAGATGATCCCATTCTGGATCTGCGGTTTTTCAGGCGCAGGGGCTTTGCCATGGGGAACCTGGCCGGGTTCTGTGCCAGTTTTTCCATGTTTTCCCTGTTCGGGTATGCCCCGCTGTTTCTCCAGGGCGCATTGGGGCATACCCCGTTGCAGGTGGGAATGGCCATGCTGTCTTTGAGTCTGGGCTGGTCTGTGGGATCGTTGATCCTGGGACGGGTCATGCATCTGACCACCCAGAAAACCGCGGCCCTGGCCGGCGGTATTCTTTTGGCGGCCGGCACGGGACTGACCCTGGGATTTTCCACTACCACATCCATGCTTCACAGTTTTCTGGTGTTTCAGGTGGTAGGGTTCGGCATGGGGTTCGTGGTCCTGGCCACGCTGCTGAAGGTTCAGAACAGCCTGGGATCATCAGATCTGGGGGTGGCGACATCTTCCCACCAGTTTGCCCGGACCCTGGGCGGCACCCTGGGGGTGGGGATCAGCGGCGGCATGGTCACGCATCAGCTGGTGAACCGGCTGGAAACCGTGGATGTGTCTTTGCCGGAAAATCTGATGGTCCAGTTGCAGGAAAATATGGAAAACCTGTTTCGCCCGGAATTTCAGGCCCAGATTCCGGATGCGGCCAACGCGGTTCTGAAGACAGCCGTGGCCCAGGGTGTGTGGAGCACATTTCTGCTGGTGTTTCTGGTGTCGCTGGTGTGTCTGGGCCTGGTGGTGTGCCTGCCGGCTCAGGATGGGGGATAGATCATTTTTCCGGTCATGGACAGGTCATACCCCCCGTATTTTTCAGCGGTTTGCTGAATGACTTTTCCTTTCAGCAGAGACAGAAACAACTGGATCCCCTGTTCGAAAAACTTGTCTTTGGCGATGAGCAGGTCGAATCGCTCCCAGCACACGGGAATGAAATCCAGCCCCAGAATATTGGCCACCGGGCGGATGGCCGGTCCGGCATCTGCGTTTCCATTCAGAATTTCCAGGCCCACATCCATGTGCCGGGACAAAAGGGTGTCATATCCCGAAAGGTTTTCACCCTGGATGTCATGTTCCTCCAGCAGTTTGTCAAACAGTTTGCGGGTGCCGGTTCCCAGCTGCCGGTTCACAATATGGATCCCTTGGTTGCCAAGATCTGTGATGGTGCGGATATTTTTGGGATTTCCCTTCTGGAGAATGATGCCCTGTTCCCGCCGGCAGAAATTCACCACGGCCGGCGGCTGATGCATGTCGTCTTTGAGAAAAGGAAAATTATATTCATCATTTTCCCCGATCAAATGGCTGGAAGCGATGTGGCACAGATTCTGTTTCAGGGCGTTCAGACCTCCTAACGATCCGGCCATGCCGAACATGGCCATGTGGTGTTCATGTTTGATGTTAAAGGTGGCGATGAGTTTGTCCAGCAGCAGATCATTGCTGCCGGCAATGAGCACCAGGCCGTGGTAGGGAGGCAGCTGGGCCGACTGGGGATAATTTTCCGTGCCCGCCTCCACCCATTGCCGGACCAGATTGATGGGAAACAGCCATTTGCCGGTGACTTTTGTGGCGGGCAGCCCTTTTTCAGAGATCAGGGAGTACACCATTTTTTCATTGATGTTTAAAAACTTGGCAATTTCCTTGGTCGTATACAGTTCTCCCATTTCCAGGCCCCTATGTTTCAGGTGAATATTGATGCGATTATCATATAAGGGGGATTCTTGTTTGTAAAGATCCAAAAACAAAGGAATCAAGGAATCTGGAGCCAAAAAGAGTGCCGCCTGTCCTGCCAGGGTCCGGGGCAGAACAGGCGGCTGGATAATGCGTGCCAAGGAGATGGGGATTGTTATAAGGAAACAATAAATTTATCCTGTGACATTATCCACTATCATGGTTTCGGGACCGCAATTTATCCCGTTGTGAAAACAATCTATCTTTTGGGTTATCATTTGTCAACTATTTTTTTAGATAAATCTTATAATTTTTATAAATAACCAAAAATAACCAAAAACAACAAATATTTTAAGTATCAGAAGCTCCCATCTTCTGTTTGGGTAAAAACAGTTGTTTCCGGTCTCCGATGGGAATCGCCCGGGTATCGACATCATACAGAGCGGATATGTTTTGGGGTGTCATCACCTTTTGATTCGGCCCATGATATAAAATTCGGCCGTTTTTCAGCATGATGACATCATCGGCAAACAGGGATGCCAGATTGGGATCATGCATGGAGGCCACAATGCACAAATCGGTTGACCGGCACAGCTCTTTGATGGCGGACAGCAGGTGGTACTGGTTGTTGAAATCCAGGTGATTGGTGGGCTCATCCAGGAGCATGATCCGGGCGTTCTGGGCAATGGCCCGGGCCAGCAGCACGATCTGGCGTTCTCCCCCGGAGATCCGGTTGAAATTTTTATCCGCCAGGTGAAACGCGTGCAATTGTTTCAGGGCGGCTTCCGCAATTGTGTAATCGTCTGGTTTGGGTGCGGCGGCCGTTCCCAGAAACGGCGCTCTTGCCATCACCACCACATCGATGACCCGGAACGGAAAGATTTCCATGTGTTCCTGGGGCACCAGACTGACGGTCCGGGCGATTTCATTTCTGGACAGGGATGTCATGTCTTTATCGTCAATAAAGACCTGGCCTTGGGTGGGGTGTAAAATCCGGTTCAGGCAGTGGATCAGGGTTGTTTTTCCGGAGCCGTTTCTGCCCAGCACCACGCAGAAACGCCCTTTTTCCACGGTAAAACAGATATCCTTCAGTACCGGCACCGCCCCATACGAGAACCCGATTTGGCGGCAGGAAAGCATCAGATCCATCCGGTGTTGCGGTTTTTGTACAAGAAATACCCGAAAATCGGGGCCCCGGTCAGGGCCGTGATGATGCCTACAGGGATTTCGGCGGAAGAGATGCTCCGGGCCGCGGAATCCGCCAGCAAAAGAAAGATGGCGCCCAGCAGGGCTGTTACGGGGATCATTTTCTGGTGTTCCGGTCCGGCCAGGGACCGGGCCATGTGAGGTATCACCAAACCGATCCAGGCGATCTGACCGCAGCAGGCCACGGACACTGCCACCATAAAGGAACTGACCGTGATCAGGATGAAGCGGAACAGTCCGGGATTCATGCCCAGGGATTTGGCCTGGATATCGCCCAAAGACAAGATGTTGAGGCGGAATCCCAGCACGATGAACAGGATCAGTCCGACCAGGGTGAACGGTGCCATGGTTGCGACATGTTCCCAGGAGACCCGGCTCAGGCTGCCCATGACCCAGAAGATGATGCCGGGCAGCTCGTCATAGGGGTCTGAAAAATATTTCACCACCATGAGCAGGGCATTGAAAAACGACATCACCACGATACCGGCTAGAACCAGCACGATCACCGGTTTGATGGAAATCATCCTGGCCAGGCCCAGGCTCAGGCACACGGCCGTGATCCCGAAAAAAAAGGACAGCACCTGGACCAGTCCAAAGACATTCGAAGCCAGGATCAGTCCCAGGGCCGCCCCGAAGGTACACCCGGCCGAGACGCCCAGGATATCCGGAGACACCAGGGGGTTGCGGAACAGGGCCTGGTACACGGCCCCGGACACGGCCAGGGCCGATCCCACCAGCAGGGCCATGAGACATCGGGGCAGCCGGATCCATAAAAAAACCAGCTCTTTGTGAACCAGATCCGCGGGCAGATCCTGCCCTTTTAACAGGTGGATGCCAAAGGTGACCATCTCCTGCCAGTGGATCGGAATCCGGCCCGAAAAAAGCGAGATCACCAGGGCCGCTCCCAGAATAAGGCCCAGCAGCCCCAGCAATCGGCCGGATGTGCGGTATAGGCTCATTCAGTCAATCGCGTCTTCAAGGGTTCCGCCCATCTGGGTCATGGTTTTTCCATACAGATTCCCGTGAAAGGCATCGGCCTGGGCAAGCACATCAATGTCGGCAAATTTCTCTGGATAGGCTTTTTTGGCCACCCATAGCGTGGCAAGCACGGCCAGGGGGGATGGGAAGTCCCATGGGGCCAGACTGGAAGGGCATCGAAATACACGATTTTCGGAAATGGCGGTAATTCCCTGTAAGGGCGCTGAATCCAGGCGCCGGACTTGACTTTTTTTCATGTGCTGGGACAACACCATGATGTCCGGATTCCATTCCACCAGCTGTTCCGGGGAGATGTCCTGAAAATATCCGGTTAGATGGGACGAGACATTGCGGATCCTTGCCCGGGCAAAAATTTCATCCTGAAGCATGCTCCCGGTGGTGGTGCTGAACAGTCCCAGGGTGGAGGCAAAATACCCGGTTTTTTCCCGGGACCCGGGCAGATCTGCCAGTCGGTCATCCACCAGCGCCAGCACCGCATCCATCTGGTCCCGGACAAAAGAGATCCGCTGGGATTCCCCCATGACCCGGGCAATGAGGGTCATGGCCTGCAAAATGCTGTCAAAGGACTCCGGAAGAATCACGATGCAGGGGATCCCCATGGCAGTGAGTTTTTCCGTAGCAGGCCGGCCGTCATTCTGAGAATAGAAAATCACCAGATCCGGTTTCAGGGATACCAGGGTTTCCAGGTTGATACCCATGGATTTGGTACCGACCCCTGCCAGGTGTTGGATCTTTGGCCAGACCGATACCTGCAATGGATCTTTTCGGCTGGAGTTGTCCACACCCACCAGCGTGTTGGCCAGACCCAGGGACAGCACGCACAGGCTGGCCGGCTTAAAGGTGGTGACCACCCGCTGGACCGGGCCTTTGATTGCAACCTTTCGGCCTGTCATGTCCGTGATGATCCGTTCTTTGCCTGCATTGGCCTGCAACAGCTGGGGGGTGAAAAAAAGACATGTGGCAGTGAAGAATACAAGGATTTTTTGTAACAGACGGGGTGTGTTCATAATGGAAATTTTTCCTTTGGGTATTCCCAGCGATGCATTGCAATCAGGCCAGTTCAAACAGAATGTGGACATGAAACATGACCGGGGTCTTGAACAGTGACACCGGCGGTTTTGGAAACGGGGCCGCTTTTTTGACGGCAGTGACAGCCGCCTCATCCAGATTTTTGTGCCGGGAGCTTTTCACCACCTGAACATCTTTGAGGGACCCGTCCGCCAGGAGCACGAATTTGACCTTGACCCGCCCCTGGATGTGCCGGGACCGGGCGGATTCCGGATATTGCTTGACGCTGTGAATCCGTAAATTCAGCATTTCAAAATAATCTCTGGCCGTGGTGAATTGCGTCTGAACATCCGTGGTATCCACCACGGATTCCGGCTGGGCACGGATTCCGGTGACCGGCACGGCCGCCGCACTCACAGTGTCCGGCATCTGGGGCAGCGGAATCTGATCGTTTGTCACGATAGGTGTCCGGGTCACCACCGGGTCCAGTTTCATTTTAGGGACCTGAAACGGTTTGGGATCGATGGGTGTGACAGTGGTCTTCTGGACCTGTTTTCGCCGGATCCGGGGGGAGGGAATGTCCCGGGTGGACGGCTTGGACACCTGCTGCAAGGAAAGTTCGATATAGGACATGGCCCGGTTCTCATAGATGCCGGCCATATGAAGAAAAAGCAGCACGTGGATGCCCAGGGAGACCAGGATGAACCCATGGAGCAGCCAGTTGACGGACATATGGGGGTGCTGTGCCATACCCGTGACTCAGAGCCCTTTTTCCGTTGCCAGGCTCAGCCGGGCCGCTCCGGCTGCCTTGGCAATGTCCATGACCTTCACCGCCTTGTTTAAAATAACGGTTTTGTCCGCCTTGATGATGACCAGGCGGTCCGGATCATTGCCGATTTTTTCTTTGAGGCGGGTATACAGCTGGTCCATGGGGATTTTCTGATCCGCCATGTAAGCGGCCCCTTCCTTGTCCACAAACACGGTGATCTCCTGTTTGATCTGGGGGGCGGACGCCGTGGCCTGGGGCAGTTTGATCTTGATGCCTTCCTCCACAATAAAATTGGTGGTGAGCAGAAAATAGATCAGCAGCAGAAACACGATATCGATCAGGGAGGTAAGAGGCGCCTGGATCTGGTACCGGTCGGTGTGTTTTTTAAATTTGAGCATGCTTACCGGTCCTTTGCGGCAACGGCTTTCAAAAACAGGACCGATCCGTTCTGCAGCCTTGCCTCGTATTTGTCCACTTTGGACAGCAGATAGGAGTGGGCCACCATGGTGGGCAGGGCCACGGCCAGCCCTAACGCCGTGGTGAGCATGGCCTCCCAGATGCCGCCGGCCAGAACTGCGGCATTCACTTTGCCGCCCATGTCCTGGATCACCATGAACGCCTTGATCATACCGATGATGGTGCCTAAAAGCCCCAGCAGCGGTGCGATATTGCCGATGGTGGCCAGGGCCTGGAGATAGGCGGACAGGTCCCGGACCTCGTTTTCCGTGGCATTCACAATCACCGATTCCAGGGTGTCCTTGTCCAGGTCCCTTGCCTGGATGGCTTTTTCAAGAATCCGGCCCATGGGAGAATTGTTCTGTCTGGCCAGGGCCAGGGCATCTTCTTCCATGCCTTTGGCCACCAGATCGGCGATTTTAAGTTCAATTTCTTTTCCCCGTCTCCGGTTGATTGCATACCGGATCACCCGTTCAAAAAAAATGGCCAGAACCAGAACGGAGCAGAACAATATGGGGATGACCAGGATCCCGCCTTTGGATAAAAATGCCAGCATCGGTGTCAGTTTTTTCCTTTCAGCTGATCAGGAATCGGTTTCAGCTTGTTCGATTGTTTCTACAAAATCCGGGGTCCCGTCAAAATCCAGGTCCCGTTCGCGTTTGACCATCGCCTGGGTCTGGTCATAGGTTTCCCACAGGTCCGGGTTGCCGTCCAGGGTGGTGTCTTCTTTGACCGTGACCAGTCTGCCGTGTTCGTACACATACCAGATCTCCACGGCACCATCCTGATTTTTGTCTTCCTCTCCCCGAATCAGGATTTCGCCGGGCGTGTAATACCAGGTCAGCCAGGGGTGGCCCTGTTTTCGTTCCTCCAGGGTTTCCAGTTGCCCGTTCTCATCATAGGTTTCCACCAGATCCAGGGTGCCGTCCAGGGTTTCATCCACTTCCTTGCGCCGCAGCACATCATTGCTGAAAAAAGAACGGATATCGGGCTTCCCGTTTTTGCTGATATCCTGGGTCACGATCAAAGACCATTTTGGATCATCATATCGCTGGGTGGTGTCAAAGTGCCTGTCAAAAGAGGTGTCCCGGACCAGATGTGTTTTTTGGCCGTTTTTATAATACACCTTGTGATCCACATGTGTGTCCCCGTTCTCATCTTTTTCCACCCGGATCAACACATCATCGGTATAATACTGCCAGGTATCGGGTGTTCCATTTAAATCAGTGTCGCTGATCAGCCGGTCTCTTTGCTGGTTTTCATTGAAAAACACTGCCACATCCGGTGTCCCGTCCCGGTTCTTGTCGATGAGGTTTTTCACGACCCGGTCGTTTTCCATCAACGACACAGTTTCAAAAAATTCATCCCCGTCATGATCTTGTGCTACTTTATAAAGGGTGGTGTCCCGGTAATGCCTGATCCGGTCGATCTGCCCGTTTCCAGTGGTATCTTCCCGGGTTTTCAACACGTTGCCGGCATTGTCGAAGTCAGCGAAAAAATCGGGTTTGCCGTCAAAATCCAGGTCTTTTTCCTGGAACTGGATCACCCCGTTTGCAAACCGGGTGATGATGTCGAACCGGCCGTCAAAATTGGTGTCCTGCTTTTGTTCTACCGGCTGTTCCTTTTTATACCAGGTGATGTCATCGGGTTTGCCGTTTTTGTTTGAATCCCTTTTTCGGGTTTTCATCTGCCCGTTTTCAAAAATCAGGGTGGTCTGGTACCCGTCCTTTTTGTAGGGGTCTTTCAGTATTTTTTGGATTTGCCCCTGGGTGTCGAAAAAAACGATCCGGTCCAGAACACCGTTTTCGTTTTCATCAATTTCCTGGCGGACCGGCACCTGGTTGTCATAAAAGGTGGTGACATTGGTTGTGCCCTTGCCGTCGGTATCTTTGGTGCTGGAGATCAACCGGCCGGCCTCAAAATAGAAAAGGGTGTCAAACCGCCGGTCCCCGGTGGTATCTTTCTGAATTTTTTTGATCTGCCCATCGCTGTCAAACAGGGCCACCTGGATCAGGTTCCCCTGTGTATCCCGTTTCTCCTGGCAGACCCTTTTTTCATTTTCGAAAAAATCCGTGCAGTCCATGTGATGGTCTTCAGTTGTATCCCTTTCAATCCTTGAAAGCACTCCCCTGGTATAAAATTGGTGCTTTTCAAAAAAACCGTCCTGATTCTGATCCATATCCACCTGGCGAATGGTGCCGGAATTATCATAAATCAGCACCTGGTCGATGATGCCGTCTTTGTTCAGGTCGTTTTCCACCCGGTTTTCCGCCAGTGCCGGCAAAGGGCACAGCCAGAGGATGAGCAGAACAATACAAGGATAAATCATGGTTTCTGGTTTCATAATGCCGTATATATAGATTTGGGTTGTTTTTGTCAATAAATGAGAAATGGTTTTGTATAAATAACCAAAACAAACTATAAGCAACTTTTTGATTGACCTGCGGAATAAATAGCTATATTGTGGCCAAAATCAAGACTTGTTGAATGAAAATTTAAAGGAAGGAAAAAATGAAACCAAAAAAATGGTATGTCCTCGGCAGTGTTCTATGGCTTTGTATCGGTGTGTCTCTGTCTATGGCTGCCGAAGATACAAAACAACCATCAACTACCGTATATTCTTTAGGTGAAGTGGTTGTTTCGGCAGACAGTCCGGAAAATACCCCGGTCAAGACGGTGGAAATCACAGCAGAAGACATTGAAAAAAGACATGCACTGACCCTGGCCAAAGCCCTTGAGCTGTTGCCGGGAGTGGATGTCCGCCGGGGCGGCGAAGGGGTTCCCCGGGTCAATATCCGGGGATTCAGAAGCCGGCACACCATTCTGCTGCTCAACGGGATTCCCATGAACTCCACCTATGACAGCCAGTTCGACCCCAGCATAATTTCCACGGAAAATATCGCCAAAATCAAGGTGTCTTATGGCGGCCATTCTGTACTCTATGGCCAGGGCGGGCTTGCCGGGGTTATCAATATCATCACCAAGCAGGGAACAAAAGGGCTTGGCGGGGATGTGTCCGCAGAGATGGATGAGCACGGCAATCATTATACCAAACTCAATGTGGGGGGCGGCAATGACACGATCAGTTTCTTCGGCGCTGTCAACAATTATGATTCCGAAGGGTTTCATGTGTCCGATAATTTCGATCCCACCAGCCAGGAAGATGGAAATGAACGGAACAACAGTGACAGTGAGCGGTTGAGTCTGTTCGGCAACCTGGTGTACCAGATGAATGACGAAATGGAGATCGGTCTGACACTGGAACGGACCACCGGAGAATACGGCACACCGCCCATGACTGTGGATGATAAGAAAGATCCATTCTACAAAAAACCCAAATACGACCGAACGGAAGATTTGGAAACCCTGTCCGGTCAGGTGTCCATGAGTTACAACCCCAAAGGGATGTTCGGTTTCAGAGGCTGGGTGTTTGCCAACACAAACGAACAGGAAAATGCCCGGTATGATGATGATACCTACAGTACCATAACCAAGAAAAACACCTATCACAGCAATGATGAAACCCAAATAAAAGGGGCGGCCTTTCAGACCCGTGCGGATTTCGGAACCGCCGGCCATGCGGTGTTGGCGCTTTCCACCGAGGCCAGTGATTACACATCTGATTTCAGAAATGTGGACAAGGACGACACCCCGCCCACCGCCTATTATTACGATCACGGACTGGACATGTATTCAGCGGCACTGGAATACAATGTGCGCCAGTTCTCCAACCTGGGTTTCGTTGCCGGGTACAGTCACCACTGGCAGACCAAGGATGAGGGCAGTGATGTGGACAAGGGAAGCTATATGGCCGGTTTGAGTTATGATCTCACCGACAGCACCATACTGAGGGCCTCCTATGCCAGAAAGATCCGGTTTCCGGATATCAAGCAGCTGTATGATCCCAGTTCCGGAAATGCCGATCTGGTGCCTGAGGAATCCAAGAATTACGAAGCCGGCATCACCCAGCGCCTTTTCGGGGACATGACCCTGGATCTGGCGGTGTTCAAACATGACGTGTCCCAGTATATTGAAAAAAATGATGCCACCGACTTGTACAAGAACTGGGAAGCCTATGAATTCAGGGGATTTGAGATCTATCTGTTCAAGCCGTTTCTCACCTCCGGCACCATCGGTCTGGGGTATTCCTATCTGGACACCGAAGACAAATCCGCCGGGGCCCAAAGAGATGAACTCCAGTACCGGCCGGCCCATAAATACACCCTGGATGTGGGATATACATGGGATTTCGGCCTGAGAGTTCATGCAGATATCCTGCACACCGCCGACCAGTATTACTATTCCGATAACTTTGACAAGGGCAAACTCAAGGACTATACCCTGGTGAATGTAAAACTGGAGCAGAAAGTTTACAGGGATTCGGTATTTCTCTATCTGGGGCTGGATAACCTGACGGATGAAAACTATGAAGAATCCTATGGGCTGCCCCAGGCCGGCCGCACCGGATATGCCGGTATCCGGATGACCTTTTGATGGAGAACAACTGATGGACTATATGGTGTGCATCGATGACACGGACATGCCGGACACCCGGGGTACCGGCTGGCTGGTGGAAGATCTGTGTAATATCCTGGCGGCGGAAAAACTGGCCATCACTTCGGCCATCAGCCGGCATCAGCTGTATGTGCACAAGGATATCCCCTATACTTCCCACAATTCCGCCATGGGGTTTGAAATGACCCTGGACCCCCGGGATTATGATGCGGTCATGTCCCTGTTTCAGACATTTCTGGAAACCCGCACGGAAAAAGGGTCTGATCCCGGTCTGTGTGTGGTGCAGGTGTCTGATTCCCTGGATGACGAAAGCCTGATGGCCTTTGGAAAAGCCGCCAAAAATCGAGTGTTGACCAAATCGGACGCGTATTCTCTGGCCGCCAGAACCGGGGTCCACCTGTCCGAACACGGCGGCACCGGCCAGGGGGTGGTCGGGGCTTTGGCCGGCATCGGGCTGCGGCTTTCGGGAAATGACGGCCGGTACCGGGGATGGTACCACCTGGGACGACCCGGGGATATCATCAGTGTTGCGGATTTGTGCGAATATCCTTTTGTGGATGCCCTGGTCACCTGTGATGGGCATGATCTGGCACTGGATGCACGGGTCATGATGGGATCTGAAAAAACCAAAACCGTGCGCATGGGCCACCGGCAGGTCATCGTGGTGGCCCCCTGCAATGATACGGCATGCCCGGGCATTGCGTACCGCACCATTACCAAAAAGGAAGCGAAACAGTATTGAGATCCTTCCGGCGGCACCGGACCCTGTGGTATGGGCTGATGGCCGTATTGCCGCTGGTGCTGGGTGCTTGTTCCGTTTTTTTGGGCCGGTATCCGGTGTCGGTCCGGGATATCGTTGAACTGGCGGCGGCGGCATGGACCGGACAGGGTATGGATCCCACCCATTTCAGTGTGATCGTTCATGTCCGGCTGCCCCGGATTATTCTGGGCGCCCTGGTGGGAGGAAGCCTGGCCGTGAGCGGGGCTGCATTTCAGGGCTTGTTCCGCAATCCCCTGGTCAGTTCCGGCATGCTCGGGGTCAGCTCCGGGGCCGGGTTCGGGGCGGCCCTGGCCCTGATTTTATTTGACCGGTATATGTATGTCTACCCCCTGTCTTTTGGATTCGGGCTGCTGGCGGTGCTGCTGTGCTTTTTCATCGGCCGGCTCACCGCTTCCACCCAGGCCATCACTCTGGTGCTGGGCGGGGTGATCGTGGGATCGATCTTTTCGGCCCTGATCTCTTTGCTCAAGTATCTGGCGGACCCGTATGATGAACTGCCGGCCATTGTGTTCTGGCTCATGGGCAGTCTGTCCCGGGCCGAATACGACCACATCTTTACCGCCGGGATTCCCATGATGGCAGGCTCCCTGGGCCTGGTGATCGTTCGCTGGCGTCTGAACGTGCTGGCCATGGGAGACCGGGAGGCCCATTCTCTGGGGCTCAACGTCAATGCCAACCGGATTTTTATCATTGTCTGCGCCACGCTGGCCACGGCCGGGGCCGTGTGTGTGAGCGGTGTCATCGGGTGGGTGGGACTGGTGGTGCCGCATATGGGCCGGATGATCATCGGCAATGACAACAAGGCATTGATACCGGTGGCGTTTTTCATGGGGGCCGCGTTCCTGATTCTGGTGGATGATATCAGCCGCCTGATCAGTACCAGTGAAATGCCCCTGGGGATTCTGACCTCTCTTTTGGGCGGCCCGTTTTTCATTTACCTGCTCAGGCGGACCCGGGGCCGGGAATGGTAGGGTGATGGCAGCTGATCCAGACCAGACATTGATTGAAATGAAAAACGCGGCGTTTTCTTTCGGCCGGATACCGGTTTTCCGGCAGGTGAACCTGAAAATTGCCAGGGGCGAGGTGTTCTGCCTGCTGGGGCCCAACGGATGCGGAAAAACCACCCTGATCGACTGTATGCTGGGTATTCACAAGCTGGATACGGGCCGCCTGTGTTTGATGGGGCAATCCCGGCCCCGGCACTCTCCCAAAGAAACCGCCCGGGTCATGGCCTATGTGCCCCAGAAGCACGACCGGCATTTCTCATTTTCCGTGCTGGACCTGCTGCTGCTGGGAAGAACCCCCTATATCGCTTTTTACGCCTCACCGGGAAAACCGGATATTGAAAAAGCCAAAAAAATTCTGGAACTGTTCGGGCTGTCCCACCTGATGCACCGGGACTATACCCGGTTGAGCGGGGGGGAGACCCAGCTGGTGATGATCATGAGGGCCCTGATTCAGGAGACGCCGGTGATTGTCATGGACGAACCCACGTCTCACCTGGATTTCCGGCATGAACTCATCGTTCTGGAAACCCTGGCCCGCTTGATCCGGGAGCGCCGGATCACTCTGGTGATGGCCACCCATTTTCCCAACCATGCCTTTTATTTTGAAAACGCCGGCATCCCGGTCAATGTGGCATTCATGGGAAATCAGAGCGTGAAGCCGTCGGGCACGCCTTCCAGGGCGCTGACACAGGAAAACCTGGCCCGGTTCTACCACATCGAGACTTTGGTGATGACCCATACCCTGCCGGGAAAAGGACCGATCAAACAGATTATTCCCATTAAAACCCTGGACCGGAAAACAAAAGGAACGCCATGATACATCGACGGTATCTGATCTGGATGCTCGTTTTTATGCTGCTGCCGGTGACGCCGTCCCATGTCGGCCAGAAAGCCGTCACAGTCCCTGTCACGGGTCTGGCCGCAGGAGAAGGGCCGGTGACGGTCACGGATTTTTTCGGCCGGACCCTGACACTGGCGCGTCCGGCTGATCGGATCGCCTGTCTGTATGCATTCACCGGCCATGTGGTCACCCTTCTGGGCAGGGGCCGTGATATGGTGGCGGTGGTGGACGGGCTGAAAAAAGACCGTCTGATCCGGCAGCGGGTGCCCGGGATCCAAAGCCTTCCCATCCCTGCCAAAGGCGGTGTCATTCATATAGAAACCCTGTTGAAGGCGGACCCGGATATGGTATTTCTCAAACCGGAAACCGCAGCGGCGGAAGCGGAAACCCGGAAACTGGAACGATTCGGACTGCCTTATTTTGTGGCGGGGTACCGCAACATGGAAGAACAGATGACCACCATTGAAATGATGGGAAAAATCTGCGGCCGGTATGATGCGGCCCGGGCCTATACCGAGTATTACCGGAACATGATCCATACCGTGACGCAACGCACCGGCAACATACCGGAAAATCAGCGGGTACGGCTGTATCATTCGGTCAATGAAGCCCTCAGAACCGATGCCCCCGGAACCATTGAAGCGGACTGGACCCGGGCGGCCGGGGTTGTCAACGTATCTGTGGGAGACCGGCTGCATGCCAGGGGAGACAAATTTTTTGCCGGCATGGAACAGATTCTGATCTGGAACCCGGAGGTGATCATCGTAAACGAGGCCGAGGTGGATCAAGAGATTTTGCAGGACAAAAAATGGGGTGCCGTCAAAGCGGTCCGGGAAAAAAACGTGTTTCCCATCCCTGTGGGCATTTCCCGGTGGGGGCATCCCGGCAGCCTGGAAACACCCCTGGCCATTCTGTGGACCGCCAAAACCGTTTATCCGGAGCTGTTTTCCGACATTGATCTTGAAACAGAGATCAAACAATTTTACCATCGATTTTTTGATCTGGTTCTGACCGATGAGATGGTGCAAAACATTTTGAGCAACCAGGGGATGCGTCAGGCTTTGGATGCCCGGTAAAGGAGGACTCATGAGACGATTTAAAAATATATCCCTGAGACGGATCATCGCAGCATGGTTTCTGGTGCTGGTTTTCACAGGTCCGGGATTTACAGACACCCCGGCGGCAGCAGATTCCATTCCGGAACGGATCGTCCTGAATCTCACCCAGACCCCTCATCTGTCCCAGGCGGTCACGTGGCGGTCCGAAGAAAAAGGCGAAATCCCGGCCGCTCAGATCGTGCCGGTATCCCATTTGCTGGAGGCGGAATCCCATGCGGTCACAGTCAAGGCGGATACCTGCCAGATAGAAATTGATGAATCACAGGATGCATTTCATCATTCCGTGGTGTTTGAATCGCTGGTTCCGGGCACGAAATATGCCTACCGGGTCGGGAATGATCCGCACTGGAGCGAATGGAGTCGGTTCAAAACCGCATCCAGCCGGAATGACCCGTTCCGGTTTGTTTTTTTCGGTGATATCCAGGAACAGGTCGCGGCCCTGGGATCCCAGCTGTTCCGGTTGGCCGTTATGGCAGTGCCGGATGCGGCATTCTGGCTGTTTGCCGGGGACATGATGGACAATGGACCGGATGACCGGGAATGGGCCGGGTTTTTTGAAGCGGTTTCCTGGATGCCGAAAACCTTTCCCATGCTGCCGGTGCCGGGGAATCATGAATATCCGGATCCCCGGGTCATCCCGAGAAATGAACGTGTGATCACCCCGCTGTGGCGGCCCCATTTCACCTTACCGGAAAACGGTCCGCCAGGTCTTGAAGAAACCGCGTATTCTCTGGCTTACCAGGGAGTGTGTCTCATCGTGCTCAATGGCAATGAGCCGTTGGATGTCCAGGCTGAATGGCTGGAAACCGTGCTTTCCCGGAACACGGCCGGCTGGACCATTGTTGCCATCCATCAGCCGGTGTACCCTATCTCTACCCGCCGGCATGTCACCCGGTTCCAGGAAGTGCTTGTGCCGATTTTTGACCGGTTTGCCGTAAATCTGGTGCTCCAGGGCCATGATCATGGATATGCCCGCACAAAAGCCTTAAAAAATCACCAGCCCGTGACCGGTACGGAAAAAGGCACAGTGTACATCATTTCCAACAGCGGTCCCAAGTTTTACCCGGTCAGTGACCGGTATGATCATCTCATGGCCAGAACCGGATCCCGGGAAATGCTGTTTCACACCATTGAAGTGGATGGCAATACCCTTCGGTTCACCGCGTTTGATCTGATGAGACAGCCCGTGGATGAGGTGGTGATTCACAAAAATATCCCATAAATCGGACATTGTTTTTCCTTTTTTTTTCTGATACAGGTCCTGGGGTGTCTGGTTTTTGTCTGTACGCCATCTGCACGCCAGAGAGAAATATTTATCTATCCATCTGTTTTTTTTAAGATATTCTATGTCTTTGTCCGGTGCGGCATACATTGTGCTAATGAGGACAACCTTTACCTGAAACAAAGGTTGACACACCCATGGCAAAAATGGATATGACCCGCACCATCCAAAGAATCAAAGACGAGTATGCAGATGCCTATGACACCATGACCTGGCTGTCCCCGGAATCGGCGGATGCGGCATCCCGGGTCCGGGAAAATCTGTTAACGCAAATTTTTGAACACCCGGGCAAAGGCCCGGAATGGCGGTTTGCCCGAACCAAGCTGTTGACCCACGGCATTTCACCGGGATGCGATTTCTGCGGCAACGGAGACTGGTCCTGCCTGTTCATCAACGGCATCTGCAATGCCCGGTGTTTTTACTGCCCGTCCACCCAGAATCAAAAAGGGCTGCCCATGACCAGTTCCCTGGAGTTCAAAACCCCCAATGATTATGTGGATTATGTCAGGGCCTTTGGAATCCGGGCAGTGAGTTTCAGCGGCGGGGAACCCCTCATGACCTTTGAACGGGTGGTGCAGTATCTCAAGGCCCTGCGGGCGAAAATCACGGATCCGCTGTATATATGGATGTACACCAATGGCCTGCTGGTGACCGAAGACAAACTGAAAATTCTGGCAGATAACGGCCTGGATGAAATCCGGTTTGACATCAGTGCCAACCATTACCGCCTGGATGCCCTGAAAAAAGCGAAAGGCATCATTCCCTGTGTCACCGTGGAGATCCCGGCCATCCCGGAAGATCTGGAAAACACCCGGCAGGTGATCCGCCAGTTGTATGATGAAGGGGTGAATTTTCTGAATCTTCACCAGCTCAGATGTACGCCGTTTAATCTGCCAAAGTTGATCCAGCGGGGATATACGTTTGTGCACGGCCCCAAAGTCACGGTCCTGGAGACCGAGCTGACCGCCCTGGAACTGATGCGGTATACTTTGGAAAATAACATCGCTTTGCCCATCAATTATTGTTCCTTTTCCTTCCGCCACCGGTTTCAGCGGGCCGGGGCCCTTACCCGCAACGCCCTGCGGGTCAAGTTGCCGCATCAGGATATCACGGCCACCGGACATATCCGGACCCTGGGGATCACCGGGGAAAAACCGGCCATTCTGGCGGTCCATCACCAGCTTCTGTCACAAGCCAAAGACACTGATCTCTGGCAGCTGGCCAAAACCTACGACCAGCTGTTCTTCGCTGCAAGTCTCTGGCCCTGTATCGATTTTTCCGGTGTTACCCTGACGGTTGCCTACACGGCCACCTCCCTGAAATCATCCGTGTCCTTCAGACATTCTTTCAAAGAAATTCCTTTGAACCGCAAAAAAAAGGTGGTGATTGAAAAATATCCGGCCCACCCGGGTATCCGGATGCAGGGAGACCGGATACAGGAATTTGCCCGCCGGTTTATTCACCCTCAATCAGGCAGCCCCGCAGACACGACAGGTGATTACCCGGCGGAAGATCTGTTTGCTGAAGTCAAGGGATTAGAGCGGATGACCTCCGGTCTGGCCCCCTATTTCTGAGAGACGGCTTGACAGTCTGCAAGGACCGTCACAAGTCTGTCATAAACAGATCCGAATGGCCGCCGGTTTTTTACAAAATTGTAATTAAATGCTGATCTGGTTTATTTGCTCTATTTTAAAATTCGAAAAAAGTTGGGTATTCAGATATCAATGTGATAAACATTTCTGCACGGCTTTCATTTTAGGATAATATACAGATAATTTTTCATATAGGGTATGCTGAATCACACATGAGCTTGTTAGAATTGCAAAGGAAAGACACACATGAATTATCAACACATAAAAATATTGGGAATGTATAAGCAGGCAATGAAAAGACATTTGATATTGCTCTCCTTGATTTTAATGGCATTGATGTGTTGGGGATGCGGAACAATTCCTCAATCCACAATCGATCCTGGAGGGAAAATCTCTCAGGCCCCGGATTACCAGAAGGCCTCTTCCTGGGTAATCCAAACCCCAACACCGGACAATCCGATAGATGTTTTTTATGTGTATCCAACGATTTATGCCGACGACTCACCCGCAAACATGGATATAAATAATGCGGTGTTGAGGCGTGCGGCCGAGAATCTTATTGATACCCAGGCCAGCGTGTATTCAGAAAGTGCAAATGTTTTTGCCCCCTACTACCGGCAGATGTCATTTGCCAAGCTGGATCCTGAAAAAGACATGTATAAAAACCAATATTTTCAAATCGGATATTCGGATATCTCACGTGCTTTTGACTATTTCCTCAAAAATCTGAATCAGGGACGTCCTTTCATTCTTGCCGGTCACAGTCAGGGGTCGATGGTTCTGATTCAACTGATGCGGGAGCAATTTAAAAGACCGGGTTTACAGAACCAGTTGGTGGCTGCGTATTTAATCGGATATTCGATAACGCCAGAGGACTTTGCAGCTTATCCCTGGATGAAGCCCGCAACGCTAGCGACCGATACCGGCGTAATTATTTCATATAATACTCAAGCGCCAGGGGCAACTGGTTCTTCTGTATTACTGCCAGGCGCATTTTGTATTAATCCGCTGAACTGGGCAACGGATGAAACACCGGCAGATAAGCTTTTGAATCTTGGCACCGTTTTTTTCAATACCACCACCGGCCACATTGAACGAGAGATGCCACACTACGCAGGTGCCCGTGTAGATAAAAAAACAGGTGCCCTGGTCACCATCCTGCCTGAAAAGCTGGACATTGGCGCGTTCCCCCCGGGGGTATATCATAAATTTGATTACTCACTCTGGTATTGCAACCTTAAAGCAAATGTAAAAACCCGCTGCAAACACTATTTTGAGAACAATGAAGATAGATAGATTTTCAAACAAGACTCTTGCACCCGCCATATCCGGACAGAGAGGAATGGATTTGTGGTTGAATTCTGATGAAAAATACATAAATTAATGGGTAATTAAAAATTTAAAAAATGGAGGGATGGGGTATGCCGGGAAAAATTTTTTACAGAGAACGAAGAAATGTGCAGGATGGAGAGAAAAAACCCCGATTCCGGGTCGTGGCGGTTCTGGACTGCAACTTGAAAGTCTATTCAGACCATTTGCGGCTCAGCGAACTGACCCATCTTGCAGAGGAAACCGGTGCGGAACTGGTTCATCTGAGAAAAGGATCTAAACAAGAGGGCACTTCCGACAAACAATAAATTTCCATGAAAGGCGTATGATTATGGCACTGGTAAGAGACAAGGACGGCAAACGGCTGCATGTCAAAAGCCGGCTCATGGGCGAGAGCCTGGTCAGCAAAACGTTTCTGGATCAACTGGAAGTCGCGCCCCAGCAGCGCCTGTACCCGGATGTGGCGATCCTGAAAATCGGGGGTCAGTCCATCTGTGACCGGGGCGTGAAAGCCCTGCCGGCCATACTCAAGGAAATCGTGGCCAACCGGACCTCCCACAAAATGCTGATCACCACGGGCGGCGGCACCCGGAGCCGGCACATTTACACCATCGGACTGGAAATGGGGATGCCCACGGGGGTGATCGCCCGTTTCGGCAGCATGATCTCGGATCAGAATGCCCTGATGATCGCCACCCTGCTTTCTCCCTGGGGCGGGATCAAGATTTCCCACAGCGATATCGTCAAACTGCCCACCTATTTCGCGGAAGGCATCATTCCGGTGATGCACGGGATGCCGCCCTATGACTATTTTGCCATCAAGCCGGAAAAAGGCCGGATTCCCACCCATCGCACCGATGTGGGCCTGGTGATTTTAGGGGACCTGATCGGGGCCAGACGAATCCTGTTTGTCAAGGATGAGGACGGGCTGTATACCGAAGACCCGAAAAAGAACCCGGATGCCGAATTCATTCCCGACATCACGGTGGCGGAACTGATGGAAAAAGACCAGGATGACCTGGTCATCGAGCGGCCCTGCCTGGAGATCATCAAGAACAGTGAAGTGATCAAGCAGGTCCAGGTGATCAACGGAATGAAGGAAGGGAATATCACCAGAGCCCTGGCAGGCGAACATGTGGGAACCATCATCCGCAAATAGGCCGGTAAACCGGACCGGTTCCGGTATCGTCATAAAATGGATGTACATCAACGGTCTGGCCCCCGATTTCTGAGAGACGGCACGACAGTCTGCAAGGACCATCAAAAGTATGTCATAAACAGGTCTGAATAGCTGCTGATTTTCCACAAAATTGCTGTCGTTGAGCAAATGCAAGAAAATCGCAGAACAAAAAAATAATTGTCAAAGAACTTCTGGATGCTTGAAACTTATGTATGGCTGGATAAATTCATGTAAGAGCAATGGAATTTGTGTCGACGTGTTTGTGCCGACACGATAAATACAGTTGAGGCAGAGGGGATTCATGATAGGGCCAGGGTTATTGAGCTTTGACAGACTTTATGATAACGAAAATATGGTTGAAGTTTTATGGAATCAAGGAGTGTTGCAATAATCGCAACAGTTAGCCTATCCTAATGGTGAGTACTGAAAAACCAAATCATGGGTCCGTAATTATATTTTCAGACCCCACAATTATACCATCATTGAACAGTTCCATATTCCTGATTTATCAACCTAATCTTAGCTTAATTAGTCTATTCAGCTCGCTATCGTAATAAGCTAAGTGGTATAAAATTTCGGCTCTATAAAGAACCAATAATGAGCCGACGGAGATATTTTTTCTTTTATGGGTGTAACACAATTCAGTATCCCGACGAATATTAAATCATAGCGGGGGATATCTTACGCCATGTCTGTCTTAGGAATAGATGACCCCATGTGGACATTTAATTTAGGCATTTTACTAGGACAGAGGTTTCTCTCCCACCCACTTTCTTTAATGAAAATGAAAAATAAATACGCAAAGCGCTCAAAAATTTCAGAGGCTAAATTCCGCCAACTTATAAAGCTTTTTGTCCATGATTTGGATGCCCAGAAAATCGCATCATTGAATAACCTCAATCGGAATACGATAAATCGTTACCTGATACTTATTCGACAAAGGATTGCAGAATTCTGTGAAAAACAACAGCCGATGCAGGGAAAAGTCGAAGTCGAAGTCGAAAAGCCGTGTTTGGGTGTAAGAGGGATCAAAGGGAAAAATGACGGTGGAGCCTATAAGAAAATGACAGTGCTCACTATATGCAATAAAGACGGTAAGGTCTATACAGAGTTCGTCTCGGATTTCAATAAAGCATGGTTGCAAGATATTATATCTAAACGTGTGGCTCCATTCAGTCTTCTTTATATATATGGATCACGATACGACTACGATCTGTTGGGCCTAAAATTCAGAAAGCACTACCATGTTAAGTGCGGACGAAATGGAATAAAAAGGCCCCAGATTCAAGTTAATGGCATAGAGTCTTTTGAGTCATACGCTAAGCGGCGCTTGAATAAGTTTTATGGTATCGCCGAGTCAACCTTTTATCTGCATTTAAAAGAATGTGAGTTCAGGTTTAATAACAGGAGTCAAAATATCCACTCACTCTTACTAAAAATGTTTAGGGAAAAACCTCTGTTTTAGATAATTTTTTTGTAACTATTCAGCAAAAAACATGCATCTGATGTCATTTTTTACTTGACAAGGGTTTTTGCGAAAAATCTGATTTTGCAGATGGCATTTGAAAGTCTTCCATTTAAAGGGTTTTCGGAGGATATTCTTTCGACTGAGCGACTTCGAACAAGGAATGCATA